>NZ_JAVDVQ010000012.1:0-124567 GCF_031456935.1 Arthrobacter ginsengisoli
CCCATCTTCATGACCACCGGAGGCTCCATGTCGCCTCCGGACACCCACACGCTGGCCCCGACCACAGGCAGGTCATCTCATTTTCGGACTAGCGGCTGTGACCTGAGGCCGCCTCGGCCATGGCACGGACGGGTGGGGCTTCCGTGCGGTCCGCGCGGGGTTCGGGGCCAGTCCGGCGCGCCACGGCGCGTCCCGCGGCCATCGAGAGCCGGTGGGAGGGCTGTTCCACATAGCGGTAGAACAGCTCGGCCGTCACGAACGAAGCGGCCACGGAAACGGCGAGCGCGAGGGGCAGCGAGACGGAGCGCAGCAAGGTGACGGCGGCCAGGATGATCGGAAGGTGCACCAGGTAGAGGCTGAAGGACACGCGTCCCAGCCATTGCGCGACGGCCGTATCCCCGAGCCGCTTGGCCGAGCCGCAGGACACGAACAGCAGGACGATCAGCGTCGCGCCCACCGTCACAACGGCCTCGACGCCGGGGATCGGCTGCTCGGGGCTGATCCATTCGGCGTTGGCCAGGAAAAGTCCCGTGGCGGCCACGACGAACCAGGCGAAGCGGGGCCAGGACCGGGTCAGCTCACGGATCCGCTCACGTTCAGCGCCCAGGACCGCCCCGATCGCGAAGATCGGCAGATAGGACAGCCAGTCCAGGTCCTGCAGGGCTCCCACCGCGGCCAGCACGAGGGCAAGGCCGATTTTCAGGTGCCAGAAGCGCCGCCAGCGGAGGGCGATGAGGACGTAGGCCGGGAGCAGGAGAGAGAACGCGACTTCCCATTTGAGGGACCACAGCGGGGTGTTGATGGTGCTGGCGTTCAGCAGGAGCAGCCCGTCCTTGAGGACCTGGCCCAGG
The DNA here is from genome assembly GCF_031456935.1 of Arthrobacter ginsengisoli. Lineage (NCBI taxonomy): Bacteria > Bacillati > Actinomycetota > Actinomycetes > Micrococcales > Micrococcaceae > Arthrobacter > Arthrobacter ginsengisoli. Next base: position 852 of record NZ_JAVDVQ010000012.1, read on the forward strand.
CCGGGCTGGATCACGTACATGTCCGCCCACGGGCTCTGCAACGGCGACGCCGACCGGGGAATGATGACAATCAACGCAACGGCGACCGCAAGGGACGCCCAGGCCGGCAGGTAGAGCCGGAAAAAACGCTTGGCGTAGTACTGGGCCCAGCTCCTGGCCGCCCCCGGCCTGGTGAATGGCAGGACCAGCACGAAGCCGGAGAGCACAAAAAAGACGTGGACCGCCGGGGTGCCGTTCCAGAGGATGTGCAGCGGAGAGAAAACAGCCCACGTCTGCGCGGAAGTGAGTGCCGCGGAGCGGTTGCCGCTTACCGCGCTCCCGATTCCCGGGAGCGTCGACACGACGTGACAGGCAACAACCACCAGGGCGGCGAGCCCCCTGAGGCCGTCCAGCTGCGTGACTCTTGAGTGACCAGAATTAGAGCGCATTCACCTGATGTTACCAGTTCGTTACATTGGACCTCCAGCTGGCGGCGTTGCGCTGGCCGGTGCCGTGCCGTGTCGGAAGAGCTGACGGCAGGAGGATGCGCTGTCGGAAATCTAGGGCAGGGCAACATTCACGAGTTCTGACCGGCTCCCTGTCTGCAGGTCCTCGGTAAGAACCAGGGCACCGACCTGGGGGCAGTGATATTTATGCTCCCGCGCATTCCTTTCAAGCGGAGTCCAGTCGTAGACCTTGACGCAGTCGGTGTAGGTGCCGGATTTCGTGGAGACGGTCTCGCCGGTAGCGACGGTGTCCCGTATGTCTTCCGCATGGCCAACGTAGAATTCCTGCCGGTAGGAATCGCCGGCGCGCTGCTCGGCCTTCATCCAGATGCCGGCTTTTGCCCCGTCTTTTCCATGTAAGAAGCTGCCGGAGTGGTTCAACAACATTCCATTCCAGTAGTTGTCCACTTCCTCGCCGAAGTACCACACGTCGCCGTTTTTGTGTTGCGCCAGGTAATCCCGGGTTTCCTCGACGAGCTGCCCGTTCTTGTATTCCTTATCCAGGTACACCACCGTCTCCACGCCCTCGATCGTCTTGGTCTCCGGCAGGATCTCGATTTCAACCCTCTCGGTGACTTTTCCCTGCTCGGTGGTCTCGTAGGTCAGTTTTTTCCCGACCGGGAGGGCGAAGTATTGATTGGTTATGTTGGTGGTGAAGTCGGCAGGGTTGATCTGCGGGTTGTACTCCGCGGCCCTGCTCCTTTTTGTGGTGTCGAGGGCAAATAGTGTCACCCCGCCAATAACCAGCAACAGGACGATGAGGCCAAAGAAGATTTTGGTTCGTGGTTTCATGACCTTTCCCACTCCTTCTGAGTAGAAATTCCTGCAGGGGGTCAGAGCACCGTTGCTTGCCCATGGCCATAGAAAAAAGGTAGTGGAGTCCGCGCGGAAGCAGAACACCCTTTGACAAACACCACGCGTGGCGGGGCGTTGGGCAAGGATGGAACGACGACGGCCGGGCGCACCCCGCTCTAAAATAGGCAGGGTGACTTCGCCTCCACAGGTTTGTCTGCGGACGCCTGTACCTTAGGCCTTAACCCTCAGCACGCACCGCTGCACCAAGGACACGATGGACTACTACGCAATCAGTTCGCTGCGTGAGAACCACGCGGGATGGGCGCTGCTGCGCGCGCAGAACGCCCCGCTGGCAGTCTCCTTCTTCATCAGGGCCTTCACCGGTCCCAACCAGCGCGACCTCGGCCGCCAGGAGCTGATCGACCACCTGGACGACGTCCTGTTCGGCCTGCGCGATGTCCTCGGCGAGGACAAGTTCCCCCGCCCGGCGTCGGAGTACCTGGACGAGTGGGCCGCCCCGGAACGGGCCTGGCTGCGCAAATACTACGTGCCCGGCCAGGACGAGCCCCGCTACGATCTCACCGCCGCGGCGGAGGACGTGGTGCACTGGGTGGAAAGCCTGCGCGGCCGGGACTTCGTGGCCACGCAGTCGCGGCTGACCAGTATCTTTGCCGTCCTCAAGGCCCTGGTGCAGCAGTCGGAAACGGACCCGGAAGTGCGGCTGGCCGAGCTTCAGCGGCAGCGCGACGGGATCGACGCGGAAATGCAGCGGATCAGGGACGGCAACATCAGGGTCATGACCGCCCCGGAAGCCCTGGACCACTTCCAGCAGCTGACGTCCCTGGCCAAGGACCTGCTCTCCGACTTCCGCGAGGTGGAGCAGAACTTCCGTAAACTGGACCGCCAGGTCCGCGAACAGATCGCCACCTGGGACGGCAGCCAGGGCGAGCTCCTGGAAACCATCTTCGCGAACCAGCAGGACATCAGCAGCTCCCTCCAGGGCCGGACGTTCCAGGGCTTCTGGGACTACCTGATGTCCCCGCAGCTGCGCACCGAACTGCGGGACCTGCTGCAGCGCGCCACCCAGATCGAGGCGCTGTCCGGCACGGCGAACCTCCACGCCGTGACCAACCTCCACCAGGACTGGCTGCCCGCCGTCGAGCAGACCCAGGCGACGGTCCGCCAGCTGTCCCAGCAGATGCGCCGGCTCCTCGATGACAAGGTCTTCCTGGAAAACAAACGCATCATGCAGCTGATCCGGAGCATCGAATCCGGCGCGCTGGGCACCCGGGAGGCGCCGCCGTCGGGCGTCTTCCTGGACGTCGCCGCCCCGTCCGTGGAAGTGTCGCTGCCGTTCGAGCGGCCGCTCTATGAGCCCAGCCGGAAGGTGATGGTGGACGACGACGTCGTTGCCGCCGACGACACAGACGTGGACGCCGGCGCCCTGTTCAGCCAGTTCCACGTCGATACCCAGCGGCTCAAATCCAGCATCGACGCTGTCCTGTCCGACGCGGAGCAGGCGACCCTCGCGGACATCACCGACGCCCACCCGCTGCAGCAGGGCCTCGCCGAGATCGTCGCCTACTACCAGCTCGCCACCGAGTCGGACTGGGCCAGCATCAACCCCGAGGCCACACAGCAGTTGTCCTGGCAGCTGCCGGATGGAAGCATCCGCGAGGCCACCATCGACCAGATCATCTTTGGAAGGCCCGCATGAACCCCGCCGGAGCACCGGAAGCCAGGACCGCCGACGCCCGGACGCCGGAGGAACTTCCCGGCGTCGTCACCCGGCTTTTCAAAGGCGTGATCTACGCCGAAGCGGACGAGAAGATCTGGCAGTCGCTGCTTGCCCTGACCTCCCAGGTCCGCGATTACGTGTCCGTGCTGGGGCTGGACCTGATCCTGGACGAATCCGAGGGGTACGCGTTCCTGAAGTCCCGGGAGGACCCGGACGGGACCCTCCCCCGGCTGATCCCGCGGCGCCAGCTGACCTTCAATGTGAGCCTGCTGCTGGCCCTGCTGCGCGGCCGGATGCTGGAGTTTGACACCAACAGCAGCGAGCTCCGGCTCATCATGACCGAGGAGGAAATCGCGGACATGGTCTCGGTGTTCCTGCCCGAATCCAGCAACGAGGCCCGCATCCTGGACCAGCTCGGCGCCAACATCAAGAAGGTGGTGGAGCTGGGCTTCCTGCGGAAATTGCGCGGACAGGTGGGAACGTATGAGGTGGCCCGCATCCTGAAGGCTTACGTGGACGCGCAGTGGCTGGAGGAGTTCGACGCCCGGCTGGCTGACTACCGCTCGTCGCTCACCGGAGCAGGAACCGGCAACGGCACCGACGTAACGGAGGTGGAAAGCAGATGACCGCTGAACTGAAAACCGAACTGCAGGACAGCCTGTTCAGCCTGGATGACCCCGGCCACGACGTGACGGACGACGCCGGGACTCCCCCGGGCTTCCGGCTGCACCGCCTGGAGCTGCTCAACTGGGGCACCTTCCACCAGGGGATCCGCACGTTCCGGCTGGACGGCGCCAACAGCCTGCTCACCGGCGACATCGGCTCGGGGAAGTCCACCGTGGTGGACGCGATCACCACGCTGCTGTTGCCGGCGAACAGGATCGAGTACAACAAGGCCGCGGGGGCGCAGAAGAAGGAACGCACCCTGATGTCCTACGTCCGGGGCTTCCACAAGAGCACCCGCAGCGCCGGGGGTGAATACTCCAAGCCGGTGGCGCTGCGCGGGACAGGAACCCTCACCGTGGTGCTCGGCGTCTTCCACAATGCGGCGCTGGGCAAATCGGTCACCCTGGCCGTCACGCTCTGGGCCATGCAGGAGGCCGGCCAGCCCAGCCGCTTCTACTCCCTCGCCGAGACGGACCAGTCCATCGCGGCGGACTTCGCGAACTTCGGCCAGGACCCCGCGAAGCTGAAAAAGAAGCTCCGTGCCGCGGGCGTGACCGTCCATGATTCCTTCGACCCCTACGCGGCGGCGTTCAAGCGGCAGTTCGGCATCGGCGGAAATCAGGCCATGGAGCTGTTCCACCGCACCGTGTCCATGAAGCAGGTGGAGAACATCACTTCCTTCGTGCGCACCAACATGCTCGAGGAAGACGACGTCGAGGCCCGGATCGGCAACCTCATCCACCACTTCGACGACCTGAAAAAGGCCCACGACGCCGTGCTGCGGGCCAAGGACCAGATCGGTCTGCTGACGCCCATCAAGGAGGGTTCCGCCCAGCACGCCCGGCTGACCGCCGAGGACGAGGTCGCCAGGGCACAGCGGGACCAGCTGCACGCCTGGTTCACGGACCAGAAGCTGACGCTGAGCCGGGAGCACCAGGCGGAGCTGGCGGGTACCGGAGTCCGGCTGCGGGAGGACGGCAGCAAGTTGTCCACCGCGGTCAGCCAGCTGCGCCACGACCTCTCCGGCGTCAAGGAGGACATCCGCAGCAACGGCGGCGGCCGGCTGGCCGCCATTGAGGCTGAGGTTACGCGCCTTGCCGGGGATTCCCGCACTCAGCGGCAGCGCTTCGAGAACTACACGGAAGCCGCCGCCGGCCTGGGCCTGCCCGCCGCCGAGGACCGGGTGCTGTTCGACGCCAACCGCGCCCGCCTCACCGGGGTGGAAGCGGAGCTCGGCGAGAACTCCCTCCGGCTGCAGGAAAGCCGCACCACGCTGACCATCGAACGGACAACCCTCACCGAGCGCGCCGCCGAGATCGCCGCCGAACTGACCAGCCTGCAGTCCCGCCCCAACCTGCTGCCACGCCCCCAGCTGGAGCTCCGCCGCCGGCTCTCTGACGGCACCGGAATACCGGAAAACGCGCTGCCCTACGCCGGCGAACTGCTGCGGGTCCGCGACGGCGAGGCCGAGTGGGAGGGCGCTGCGGAACGCACCCTCCACGGCTTCGCGCTCTCCCTGCTGGTACCCGCCGAGCATTATGCGGCCGTGAGCAAGTGGGTGGACAGCAACAACCTCCGCGGCCGGCTGGTGTACCTGAAGGTCGGTGAGTCGTCTGCACCGAGGTCAGCCGGGCCGGGAACGCTGGCGGCCAAGATCGTCATCAAGCAGGGCACCCCGTTCCGGGACTTCCTCCTCGACGAACTCAGCGGCCGGTTCGACTACTTCTGCTGCGAAAACCTGGAGGACTTCCGCCGGTACCCCAAGGCCCTGACCCTCAACGGCCAGCTCAAGGGCGGCCGCGGCCGGCATGAGAAGGACGACCGCAAGGACCTGGCCGACCGGCGCAACTACGTGCTCGGCTGGGACAACCAGGACAAGGTCACCCGCTTCCTCGCCGAGCAGGACGAGGTCCGCGGCCAGCTCCAGGGCAACAGCGCCCGGCTCGGCAAGGTGGACCACTACCTCGGTGCGCTCGGACGGCAGAACCAGCAGCTCGGCACGGTCCGGTCCGTGACGGATTTCGCCGAGATCGGCTGGCAGCTCACCGCCCGCCGGATCGACGACCTCAAACAAGAGAAAACCGAGCTCGAGTCCGCCAGCGATGTCCTGCAGCAGCTCGCGGCCAGGGAAACGGAGATGGCCGGGCGGCTGGGGCGACTGGAGGACCAGGCGGACAAACTCCAGCGCCGGATCGGCGCCAATGAGGAAGCGGCCAAGGAAATCGCCGCCGCGATCGAGGAATGCGCCGCCGTCCTGGCTGGGCAGCCCCTGACCGACGACGCCGGCCTGCTGGCCGCCGTCGCGAAGCTCGCCGCCGGGGCGCTCGGGGACAAACCGCTGACGTACAAAAACACCGCGGCGGTGGAAAGCACCGTCCGGGCCGGGCTGACGGACATCATCGATGCGCTGGTCAAACGGATCGCCCGCACGGCGGAGACCACGGTGCGGCTGATGGCCGACTTCCGGAACAAGTACCCGAACGAGACCACCGAAATCGACGCGGCCCTGGAGGCCTCCGGGGACTTCAACCGGCTCCTGGAGCAGCTGGCCAGCAACGACCTGCCCCGCTTCGAAGCCCATTTCAAGGACTCGCTGAACCAGAACACCATCCACGAGGTGGTGGCCTTCAACGCCTTCCTGGACAGCCGCCGGCAGGACATCGTGAACCGGATCGGCGAAATCAACCTCTCGCTGGCCGGGATTGAGTACAACGCCGGCCGGCATATCCAGCTGGAGCACCAGAACACCACGGACCTGGATGTCCGCCAGTTCGGCATGGACCTGCGGGCCTGTTCGGAGGGCACCATCGGCGACGAGGAGCAGTACTCGGAGCAGAAGTACCTGCAGGTGTCGCGGCTGATCGAGCGTTTCCGGGGCCGGGACGGCTACACCACGCTCGACGAACGGTGGACGGCCAAGGTCACGGACGTGCGGAACTGGTTCACCTTTTCCGCCTCCGAGAAGTGGACGGAGACCGGCGAGGAGTTCGAGCACTTCACCGACTCCGGCGGTAAATCCGGCGGGCAGAAGGAAAAGCTCGCCTACACCATCCTCGCCGCGGCACTGGCGTTCCAGTTCGGGCTCGGGTCCGGGCAGGGCAGCGCCGGCGGCAGCGGCAGCGGCAGCGGCAGTGGCCGGAACGCCGGGAAGGGCCGCAGTTTCCGGTTCGTGGTGATCGACGAGGCCTTCGGCCGCGGCTCGGACGAGTCCGCGCGCTACGGCCTGGAGCTGTTCCAGCGGATGAAGCTCCAGCTGCTGATCGTCACGCCCCTGCAGAAGATCCATGTGATTGAACCGTTCGTCGCGCACGTGGGCTTCGTCGCGAACACCAACGGCAACGATTCCCAGCTGCGGAACATGACCATCCAGGAGTACCGGGACGAGCGGGACCGCCGTGCCGGCTGAGTCGTCGGCCGGCCGGGCTCAAGGCTGGACCACACTGGCGGTGCTCCGCGCCCAGTCACAGAAGGCCTGGGACAGCGGGGCGCTGCTGCGCGAGCTGCTGGAACCCAGCGGACTGTACCCGCGCCGCCGCCCGCTGAAGCGTCCGACGGCGGCCGGGCTCCGGAGTGACTACGCTGCGGCCCGCGCGTGGGCGGCGGAGTTGTTTGGCTCCACGGGTCACTACGCCCTGGAGACGGCGGAGGTAGGCCGCAGCACCATCGGCGCCAACCTGCTGCCCGCCGCGGCGGTGTTTGCGGCGGCGGACAATGAGATTGCGTTTGTTGGAAGATCGAAGGACGCTGCCCGGTTCCACGGGCTCACCGAAGAGTTGGCGGCCCTGAACCCTGCCTTCCGAGCGTGGGCGCTGAGACGGCCGCTGCGGCTACTGGACCTCGGAGCCGATGCGCTGACGGCCGCCCGGGTGGCGCTGTGGCTGCGGGACAATCCTGATCCAGGGGTATACGTCCGACAGCTCAGCCTGCCCAGGGTGCACACCAAGTTCATCGAAAACCACCGGAAGGTGATCGATGCGCTGGCAGATGCCCTGCGTCCGGAGGCGCTCCCCGAAGTAGCGTCCGTTGGCGAAGACCTGCCGGAAGTCCCGGCGGAACCGGATTCCCTGCTGGGTCAGTCTGCAGCGCGGACGCCCGCCGCCCGCTTCGCGGCACGGCACGGATTCGCGCATCCACCCGAGCTGGTCCGGTTCCGGATGCTGGACCCCGCCGTTCCGCTGCTTGGCGGCGCCCGGGACATCACCGTCACAGCCGAGGCATTCAGCTCGCTGCGGCTGCCGGTGGCGTCCGTGATCGTCACCGAGAACCTGGTGAACTTCCTGGCCCTGCCGGAACGCACGGGCTCGCTGGCGATCTATGGCGGCGGCTACGGATTCTCGTCCCTGCGCGATGCTGCCTGGTTGCGTGACTGCGAAGTCCTGTACTGGGGGGACCTGGATACGCACGGTTTCCGGATCCTGGACGAGCTCAGGGCAGTGCACCCGCACGTGGTGAGCGTCCTGATGGATGAGGCCACCCTGCTGGAGCACCGGGACGTGTGGGGCAGCGAGCCGCAGCCCTCAACGGCTGCCCTGACGCGGCTGACCGGCGAGGAGTCGGCGCTGTACCAAGCGTTGGGGGATGGCACCTTTGGCCCGGCAGTCCGGTTGGAGCAGGAGCTGATCCGGTGGGACTGGGCGCGGCAGAGACTTGCCGTTGGAGCGCGCGCCCGGTGATAACGGCTTAGTGCTCCGCCCACTGGGTCGGCGTGTAGGGACTACTCCGTGACTCTGGCGCCCCGGATCGGGTGGCCGTGCGGCTGGCCGAGGATCACACAAACACCGGAGCGAAGCAGGAGAAGTGGCTCCTGGGCGGCTTCAGGAACATCACCCAGCTGGGGCACCACGAGCCAGCGGGTCTTCGTCGCCGAAAGGGACAGAAACGTCGCGCACGAGATCGGCGGTCGTCATCTTCGTTTCGGGCGGTCAGCGATATTCGCTGACCGCCCAGTCTCAGTACGGTCTATAAAGCGAGTAAGGGACTTCTCGTTGAGATCGGCCCTGTTAGCTCACCGATTCCTTAATATTTACGTTGAGCCCACTATCCGGGTGGTAATTCCAAGAGACACTGAAGGCACCCCAACTGTCTCGCTGCGTGCCATCAAGCGCCCTAGTGGTGCCCATCTGGTCGTATATGGAGTCAGGCATGTTGAGGGCCTCGAGAACGCAGTCGATCTGCGTCATTGTCAAACCCGAGGAGTCGTCTTTCCCCTTGTTGTCCAGGGAAAGGCTGCGACCGCCGTCGCCAAGCTTCGCCGAGGTTTTCTCAGAGGTGAGTTTGCATTTTCCAACGGCGTCCGGCAGCGGCCTCGGCTTGTTTGCTTCAGCTTCAGCAGCGGCTTTCGCGTTGGCGTCGTTCACCGCGGCCGTAACAGTTGTAGTTCCTACGATTCCGAGCAAAATCCCTAAGATCAGGCTGGCCCCAGCGAAGAGGACCGCCTTCGGCGGGGGCGTCCTCAGCGACGGCCCGCCCGATCCTAGCGGGCCTGAATCGCTGCTCTGTCCGCTGTCATCTCCCGATAGGTGTGCATGAGATACTTCCCGTCCCAACTGGCGAGCAGGAGAGTGCGGGGCCTGAGGTGCCGGCGGGAGCGGATGCCCTGGCGTTTCGGGTGCTGTCAATTTGTCCTTCTTTCGGAAGTGGTTAGACCGGTGGCGAGTTTGACCAGCAATGAAATGAACTCGGCGACGTGGGTCGCGGTCCAAATGCCGGTAGAAATCGAGTCATCAATCGTTTTACTTTATCCTTCAACGGACAAGGTGTAGCATCCGTTTACGGGCAAAGATGCCCGTGACGCTATTGGGGGAAGCGATCCTGTTATTCCAAGCCTTTCAGCGCGCCGCCTACCGCTTCTGCGATCGGCGCTCCGAGCCGGGCGGCCCTCATTCGGCGTCCAACACCGCACCCACCACGCACGCTTCGCATCGCTCGTTGGTCAGGTGTCCTCTGAAAGGACTCTTATGAGCCAAAACCCCAACCTCGCACCTTACCCGCCGGCATACGGCTACGGTCAGGTGAAGCAAAGCCACAAGTCGTTCCTCGTGACGTGGTTGCTGTCCCTCCTCCTGGGGATTCTCGGCGCAGACCGCTTCTACCTCGGCAAAGTCGGAACGGGCATCCTCAAGCTGATCACCCTGGGTGGCATCGGCATCTGGGCCCTCATCGACCTGATCCTCGTGCTGACCAACAAAACCCGCGACAAGCAGGGCTTTCCGCTGGAGGGCTACGAGAAGCACAAGAAAATGGCCCTGATCGTCACAGGCGTGGTCATTCTTCTCAGCATCGTCGTCAACTCAGCCCGTGCCGGCTCCGGTCCGGCGTCTGCTCCTGCTTCCACCCCGAAGGTCTCCGCGGCGACTCCCAGCGCTACTCCCTCAGCCACGCCCACAAAGGACCCTGCGATTGCAGCGGCCGAAGCCAAGGCTCAAGCTGACGCCGACGCCAAGGCAAAAGCTGACGCCGATGCTGCCGCCAAAGCCAAGACCGAATCGGACGCTGCTGCCAAGGCGAAAGCTGATGCCGACGCTGCCGCGAAGGCTGCAGCAGACGCCGCCGCGAAGGCTGCTGCTGAGGCTGAAGCTGCTGCTAAGAGGGGGACGATAAGCCAGCAGAACGCCCTGCGGAAAGCTGCTGACTACCTTGAGTACACCGCATTCTCCCGCACCGGTCTGATCGGGCAGCTGGAGTTCGAGAAGTATTCGACCAATGACGCGACGTGGGCTGTTGACCGTGTCACCGTCGATTGGAACCAACAGGCCGCCAAGAAGGCCAAGTCGTACCTCGAATACAGTTCCTTCTCGCGTTCCGGGCTGGTCGACCAGCTGCTATTCGAGGGCTACACCTCAGCGCAGGCCGAGTACGGAGTGAGCCAGACAGGTCTCTAGGCGACTGTCACAGTCCAGTGGCGGCGGTACCGAGACTGACGCCGCCACTGGACTTGAACGACCGAGACTCGATAGACATTCGCGGCGACCGCTGAAGATGCCAGTGGTTTTAGATGAGATGCGAACGCCGCTTCCATCTGTTCTCGCGGAACTTCCTCAACGCCGAAGCCAACCACCGCGTGAACACCCGAATTACCAAGGCCGCGATGACCGCTGACTTCCGGGTCCTGGACTACGTCACGACGCCGGGACCACCTGTACCGTCCCCTGTCGCGGGCATATCCTGCAGGGAGACCAGTCCGTGACCGTCAGTTACCGGAGGAAGACCATGGAAATGCCCAAAGCGTCCGACGCCGACAAGGAACACTTCCGCGCGGTGCTTCCCGACCATCCCGAGGTGGTGGTCAAACCGATGTTCGGCAACCTCGGGGCGTTCGTGCACGGCAACATGTTCGCCGGCCTGTTCGGCCCCACCATCGGTGTGAAGCTGGGCGAAGCGGACAAGGAAACGCTCGAAAGTACCGAGCGGACCGTTCCGTTCGGGCCGGCCGAGCGCCCGATGGGCGGCTATACCGGGCTGCCGGAGATCTGGAATGCCGAGGGCGACGGCGATAAGGCCCGGGCCAGGGCGTGGGTGGAAAGGGCGTTCGAGCATGTGGCCGGACTGCCGCCGAAGGCCCCGAAATCCCCAACGGCTCCAAAGGCGAAGGCCGCGAAGAAGTAGCCATTCCCGCCCCTGTCGCGCTCTCGCTCGCGCTGCCCGGCATGCCGTATGACGGCCCCGCCCCGGAAGCATTCATGCTGCGAGATGACCTCATCGGCTATCTCCGGCACTATGCGGAGAGCATCGGCGCTCCTGTCCGGACGGGTGCGGATGTCACGCGCATCGCGCCCGCGGAGGGCGGCGGCTTCAACGTGGCCACAACCCGGGGCGGCTGGCGGGCCCGGAACGTGGTGCTCGCCACCGGCGGCTACCAGAAGCCGAAAATTCCCGCGCTCCCGGCACAACTGCCTGGCCACATCCTGCAACTTCACACCGACAGCTACCGCAACCCGGGCCAACTGCCCGAGGGTGCCGTGCTCATCGTGGGCACCGGCCAGTCCGGCGGCCAGATCGCCGAGGAACTGCTCGCCGTCGGCCGCGAAATCCACCTGGCGGTGTCCACGTGCACGGAAGCACCGCGCCGGTACCGCGGCCAGGACCTCCTCTATTGGATGATGCAGCTTGCACAATTCGGCCCCGACTACGGACTGAACGGCCTCACCGTGGGGCAGCTGCCCTCCCCCGCGGCGAGGTTCGCCTGCAACCCGCTAGTGTCCGGCGCCGACGGCGGCCACGACATCCACCTGCGGGACCTCGGCCGCCGCGGCGTCCGGCTGCACGGCCATGTGGAAGCAGCCGACGACGGCGACCTCGTCTTCAGCGATGACCTTCCGAAACGCCTGGACCAGGTCGAGGCGGCGTTCTACCAGCGGATGAAGCCGATGTTCGACAGCTACATTGCCGCCACCGGCATGTCCGCACCGGAGCCGGAGCCGCCGCGCAAGGACGACTGGCTTCCCTCGGAGCCGGCGCGGCTGAACCTCGAAGCCGCCAACGTCACGACGGTCCTCTGGGCCACGGGATACCGGCTGGACTTCAGCATCCTGGACATCCCGGTGCTGGACGAATGGAACTACCCCCGGCACCGCGGCGTCACCGAACACCCCGGCCTGTACGCCGTCGGGTTGCCGTGGCTGACCGGGCACGGCTCGTCCATCGTGGCAGGCGTGGGCCGCGATGCCGAATACATTGCACAGCACATCGCCCAGAACATCGCCGCCCGGTAAAGGCGACGTCCCAGAGGGGTGGCTACCCCGCGCCAGGCCCGTCGAAGTCAACGGGTGCGGCGAGGCCCGCCGAGCTGAACCAGTCCCTGGCCCAAGCCTGGACCGAGGGCATCGCGAGCTGCTCGGCAACAAGCTCCGGCGGCCCGTCGAACACGGACTTCCCCTCCTCCAAAAGGTCCCCGGTGCCGCTGCCGGCGAGGAGCCCGAAGAGGGCAGGCTGGTCGAGGAAGGGAAGCTTCCCGCCGTCGCCGTCGGTCAGCACGCCCCAGCGCGAGGTGAACAGCGAAAACTCCTCCGGACGTTCCCCGTGGTCCGCCGCGAGCGGGCAGGCTTCGCCGTCGAGCTGGATCCGCCGGTAGTTGGGCTCCGTTTCGTCGAGGGCCAGCAGTTGGACATCGTCCAGCCACGAAAGCCAGACCGCTGTGCACTCTCCCATCAGCGGATACGGGGCGGCGGCGATGTAGCCGGCCTTGCTCACGTGGGCGGAGTGGCCGACGGCGACGTTGTGGAGCTGCCCCCGGACCAGCGGCAGGACCGCGCTGACAGGCTGGTGGTAGTTGGCGAATTTCCGCCGCATCACGTCGGCGCTTGAATTCGAGCCGATGGAGACCACCAGGGAACGGCCTTCCAGCGGTGGCGCGCTGGCTTGCGCGAGGGCTTCATCCAGTCCGGCTGAACGCTCAAGGGGCCGGAAGTCATTGCCGTCCATGACACCCGAGGCCACGGGCGGGTCCCACGGATACAGCAGCGGATCGAGATGGCCAGCGCCGCCGGCACTGCTCAGTCCCATGGACTCAGCCGGGTGAAGCCGTCGGCATCGTGCTGGAGACTAATCAACGTGGCCCGCTTTCGTGGTTCGGGACTTCCAGTGTCCCGCACTTTTGGGGGAATCGGACCTTCGGCGCTTCAGGAGCGGGCCAGCCCGCGCCGCTTCGGTGCGGGGCTATTCCTGCGATCCCCCGAAGCAACCGCCCGGCGCCGGTCTCCGGTCACGCTGGCGCTGGTTCAGGAGGACGCTCGGTACATGCCGAGCACATCGCGACCGGCAAGTCACAACGCGTGGTCACGTAGCGCCCAGTTAAGGGCCTTCATTGGAAGCTACGTCACTCCGCTTTGGCTCACTGCGCGCTTCCAGAAGAAATGCCCCCGCCACCGCTGGCGCAGCGGCCCCCGCTGTCGGCTCGACATTCTGATGCTCGAAGCCAGGGCGGCCGCAGAATATGTGGCGGAGCACATCGCTGGGAAGTAGGCGGTTGGAGCGGGCGCGGCAAACGTCCAGTGACCCAAGTGAATGGTTCGTACCGGGATGACAATGCTGTCCGTGTGCCACCAAGACCGACCTGCGAGCAGTATTAGCGTCCCGTCGACCGAAACTCGATTCTATTCAATCTGGCATGACGGTCAGTGAGTGTGGCACCGTCGTTCTTGATCGCCGTGCCCAACCAACAACGTGAACCGGAGTCTCCTTGAATTTGCGACCTCAAACTATCCAGATCTTCCTTCCGCAGGGTGATCCTTCAGGTATACGCCAGGCAGAAATCACCACCAGGACTGTCCGTGTATTCGAAATCCCCCGTCCGTTACTGGCAGAATTTACCAAGATGCCTGAGGCGCGGCAGGTCGGACTTTACTTCCTGTTCGGCCCGTCCGACGAAGAAGCTCCACGCTGCTATATCGGGCAAACACAGAATGTGGGCACAAGACTCGCTCAACATGCTTCCGGAAAAGAATTCTGGGAGAGGGCCCTCGTTGCTGTATCCCTGACTAACACTTGGACTAGCACGCACGTTGCCTACCTGGAGTGGCTTTCGATTCAAAGGGCAACCGCTGCCGCCCGATTCGCACTAGAAAACGGAAACTCAGCTAGCAACCCTCACACGCCGGTTCCGCTCGAATGGGAATGCCAAGAGTACATGGAAACGGTCTCTATGCTCCTTGCAACCTTGGGATACCCGGTTCATCAGGAGCTTCAATCCGTCCCCCGCGCGGCTGTCGGCATGCAACACGAAGAACTTATTCTCCGGGAGCGGGGTTGCAACGCCACGGCCTACGCCAACGCGTCGGGGCTGGTGGTCAGGCGGGGCTCCCGCGGTAATGCCGTGCCGGCACCAAGCGCAGAACCGGGCCTCATCAAGCGACGTGAATCCTTGCTCGCACAAGGAATAGCGACGATCGAAGGGGCTCAGATCGTGTTCCAGCAAGACCACCAGTTCAACAGTCCCAGCGGCGCCGCGGCCGCGGTCGTGGGCGGAAGCGTCAATGGTCGAACCGCCTGGAAGACAGTCGATGGCAGGACATTCGATGCCTTGGAACGCGATCGCCTCGCGCCGGCCGCGATTCAGGGAGATTTGTACGGCACAGCACAAGGAAATGACATGTGAGGGAGGGGCATGGCAAGCACCCGCGGCCGAGGGCCGGACCTAGAGCCGCACCGCAGGCCGGCGAGCTTGGGACGCCACTTGCCCGCTCAGGCAGGCGGATGTCTTCGCCTGGTTGCTAGCAGTCCAGCGAAGCAGCTCGTTAAAGTCTCGAAACCGACAGACCCCGCGGTCTTCCCCTTCTGGGGGTGAACCAACAAGGTGACACGGTCCCTGGCGCCGGCTTGCGGGGTCGTACGATCCGTTGGATCTGGGGGGATTCGGTTAACGGGGCATCGTTGACTGTAGTCGCCCGTAGCGCCTACCTCACGTGACGGGACCTAGAGCGACTCCCCAAGAGCCGAGTCCCGCCGAACGCGGATGGACGATTGGCCCGATACTGATGGCCAGCCAAGCGGGCCGCCCTGAATGAGCTTGCAATGCCGATGGCGCAAATGCCTGAACCACCAGATTTCATGATAAATTTCGGCTGAGTGAGCCCTGAACTAGCAGAGGTTCTTGATTCTGCCGGGGGGCTTGTGAAGATCATCGACAACGTCAACGACCTGCTCGGTGACGATCTCAAGGCCGAGGTCACGTCCGGGTCCAAGGTGCGCATCGCCGCGTCGACGTTCTCGATCTTCGCCTTTGAGGCTCTGCGCAAAGAACTGGAGCAGGTCGATGAGCTGGAATTCATTTTCACGTCGCCGTCGTTCCTGACGACTCAGGTCACCGGCAAACTCCCCAAAGAGCGGCGCGAGTTCTTCATTCCCGCGGACGGTCGAGCCGAGTCGAACCTGCACGGCTCCGAGTTCGAGGTGCGGCTCAGGAACAAGCTCACCCAGCGCGCAATCGCGAAGGAATGCGCCGAGTGGGTGCGCCGCAAGGTCACCTTCCGGTCAAACGCGACTGGAAACCCGATGCAGCAGTTCGCTGTCGTGGACGAAAAAGCCGCGTACATGCCGCTCCAGGGCTTCACCACCGCCGACCTTGGCTACGAGCGCGGCAACGCAGTCTCGAACATGGTGCAGCGCATCGACGAGGCCCCGATGACGGCCCAGTACATCCAGCTGTTCGACCAGATCTGGAACAATGCGGAACAGCTCGACGACGTCACCGAGGCGGTCCACAACCATATCGCCAGCGTGTACGCAGAGAACTCCCCCGCGCGCATATATTTCTTGATCCTCTACAACTTGTTCGCGGAGTTCCTCGATGAGATCAACGAGGACGTGTTGCCCAACGACCGCACCGGCTACCAGGACACGAAGGTCTGGCAGAGCCTCTACAACTTCCAGCGCGACGCGGCGACGGGAATCATCAACAAGCTGGAGACCTACAACGGCTGCATCCTCGCCGATAGCGTCGGCCTCGGCAAAACGTTTACCGCTTTAGCGGTGATCAAGTACTACGAGCTGCGCAACAAGTCGGTGCTAGTGCTCTGTCCGAAAAAGCTCGCCGAGAACTGGACGAACTACAACGCCAACCTCACGACAAACATCTTTGCCGAAGACCGGTTTAACTACGACGTCCTCGCCCATACCGACCTCTCGCGCACCGGTGGCGAGTCTCTGGGCTTGCGACTGGACCGGATCAACTGGGGCAACTACGACCTGGTCGTCATCGACGAATCGCACAACTTCCGCAACGCCGACTACGCCGAAGAGAAAGAGTCCCGCTACCAGCGGCTTATGCGGCGGGTCATCCGCGAGGGCGTGAAGACCAAGGTGCTGATGCTGTCGGCGACGCCGGTAAACAACCGTTTCAACGACCTGAAGAATCAGCTCCAGCTCGCCTACGAGGGTGAGTCGGAGAACCTAGCCCAGCACTTGAACATTTCGACGACGGTCGAGAAGGTCTTCAGCGACGCCCAGCGCGTCTTCAACGAATGGTCCAAGCTTTCCCCGGAGGACCGCACGAGCGAGCGCATCCTTCAGATGCTCGACTTCGACTTCTTCGAACTCCTCGATTCGGTGACGATCGCTCGGTCGCGCAAGCACATCCAAGCGTTCTACGACACCACAGACATTGGTGCCTTCCCCGAACGGCTGGCACCCATGTCAATCCGTGAACCACTGACCGGCCTGGCGGAAGCACCGAGCTTCAATGACATCTTCGAGCAGCTCCAGGCCCTCACCCTCGCTGTCTACACTCCGCTGGCGTACGTGTTCCCGAGCAGGATCGGCAAGTACGAGGACCTCTACAACGTCACTGCAGGCAGCGCCCGTTCCAACCTCGGCCAGAAGGGCCGCGAGCAAGGCCTGAAGAAGCTCATGACCGTGAACCTCCTCAAGCGGCTGGAGAGCTCGGTTGACGCATTCCGGCTGACGCTGGCGAAGATCGAGGGCTCCGTAAATCGGACCCTGCAGCGCCTTGACTCCCACGCAGGCCCGCTCACAGAAGTGAGCGCTGACCTAGCGGGTCTCGATTTTGATGTGGATGACGAGGACGACGCGAACGTCGAGGCGCTCTCGTTCGGCGAGAAGATCAAGATCGACCTCGACGATCTCGACATCGAGTCCTGGCAGCGCGACCTGTGGAACGACCGCGAGACTCTGCGCGAGTTGCTCGACGAGATGCGCAAAGTCGTCCCGGCCCACGACTTGAAGCTACAGAGGCTCAAACAGCTCATCACCGACAAGGCCGCACATCCAATCAATGCGGGTAACCGCAAGGTGTTGGTGTTCTCCGCCTTTGCTGACACCGCCAACTATCTCTACCGCGAACTTGCCCCCACCCTCCAGAAGGCTGGGCTCGAGGCCGCCGTAATAACGGGCGGAAGCCACGGCTCTAAGACGAGCTTGGGTACCGGGTTCGACTTCCAGCAGGTGATGGCGTTGTTCTCCCCGCGCTCAAAGCAACGCCACCTGACCATGCCGAATGAAACGCGTGATCTGGACGTCCTCTTCGGCACGGACGTGATCAGCGAGGGCCAGAACCTTCAGGACTGCGATTACCTGATCAACTACGACATCCACTGGAATCCGGTCCGGATTATCCAGCGCTTCGGCCGCATCGACCGCATCGGCTCCATCAACGCCCAGATTCAGCTGGTGAACTTCTGGCCCGACATCTCCCTTGATGAGTACATCAATCTCAAAGAGCGCGTCGAGAACCGCATGGTGATCGCCGACCTCGCGGGCACCGCGAACGACAACGTCCTCAACGTCGAAGACTCCGACGCGGCATTTCGCAAAGAACAGCTCCGAAAGCTCCAGGATGAGGTCATCGAGTTGGAAGACGTCCGCACAGGTGTCTCGATCACCGACCTGGGACTCAACGACTTCCGGATGGACCTGCTCGGCTACATTAAGGAGTACGGCGATATTGCCTCGGCCCCGAAAGGCCTCCACGCCGTGATCCCCGCCGACCCCGCCAGCGGGCTGAAGCCCGGCGTGATTTTCGTGCTGAGGAACCTGAAAACCGACGAGAACATCAACCGTGGCAACCGGCTCCACCCGCACTACCTCGTGTACCTAGACGACGACGGGAATGTCATCGCCGACCACACCGAGGCCAAGCACTTGCTCGACCTCATCCGCGGGGGTTGTCGCCCCTACGACGAACCCATCACAGCCGCCGTGCATGTTTTTAATGCAGCTACGCGCGAGGGCGCCGAAATGAGCAAGTACTCCGAACTGCTCACGGATGCGATCCACTCGATGATCGAGGTCACCGAGGAACGCGACATCGACAGCCTCTTCAGCGGGGGCCACACCACGGCCCTGACCCAGACCATCGCAGGCCTGGATGATTTCGAGCTGATCGCTTTTATTGCAGTCGTCGACCGCGCACGTGGGGGTGCCCGTCGA
This sequence comes from Arthrobacter ginsengisoli, assembly GCF_031456935.1. Classification (NCBI taxonomy): domain Bacteria; kingdom Bacillati; phylum Actinomycetota; class Actinomycetes; order Micrococcales; family Micrococcaceae; genus Arthrobacter; species Arthrobacter ginsengisoli. The sequence continues at coordinate 19,416 of NZ_JAVDVQ010000012.1, forward strand.
TGACTGACCTGCTGTACCGGTGGCCAATAGCGGCGAAGTTTGGCAGCCGCGTGCCGAAGGAGAGGTTCTACGAGCACGGCACCGTCATCTACACCGTCCGAGATAGATTCGTGTCAGAGGTCCAGCGCATAACCTGGGCTTACAAGCTCGCAGAGGTCACGATCAACCTCCCCGGCAGCCCTATGGTGCCCGAGGTGCAGGTTTTCCAGATCGACACAAAGGCTGGCGACCTGTCCGAGCCGGTGCTCGCTGCAATCGACAAAGCGATCCCATTCCCGGTCATCTTCGAGATCACGCGCGGCGACGGCGCCAATCGGTTCGTTCGTATGGTCGCAGCACACAAGCAGCTTGGCGTAGGAGCACCCAAGCTCAGCGCCTACTACTCGACCGGATGGCAGCCCGCCGACACGGAGCGGCAGCCACTCCCGACCGCGATCACTCTGCCGGCCCTCTACGTATCACTCCTAGACCCGCTGACGCCGGTGACGCTGCGGCCGGGCGAGGAAATGTCGGAGATCGCTGCCAGACTACAGACCGTTTGGAAGCTCGAACGCGAGGTCTCTGCCCTGGAAAAGAAGCTCCGAACAGAACCGCAGTTCAACCGCAAGGTGGAATTGCGACGCCAGCTCCGGGACCGGATGGCTGAGCTTGCCCCTCTTATTGACACTGCAACTCCGATGACCGAGGACCCCCCGTGGACAAACTGCTGATGCACTCACCCGACCTGACTGAACGGAATATCGACAAGATCGCCCAACTGTTCCCCACGGTTATAACGGAGGGACGAGACGACGACGGGAACCCCACAAACGCGATCGACTTCGACCTGCTGCGTCAGGAGTTATCCGCGCACGTCATCGAGGGTCCGCAGGAGCGGTACCAGCTCGACTGGCCCGGCAAGCGCGAGGCACTGTTCGCCGCGAATACGCCTATCGCCAAGACGCTTCGCCCGGTGCCCGAGGGGTCAGTGGGATTCGACACCACGCGTAATCTGTTCATCGAAGGAGATAACCTCGAGGCGCTCAAGCTCCTCCAGGAGTCCTACCTGGGCAAGGTCAAGCTGATCTATATCGATCCGCCCTACAACACTGGAAACGACTTCATATACGCCGATACCTTTGCGCGAACTCGGGATGAGGAACTGAAGCGTTCCGGGCAGGTGAGCGACGACGGTGTGGCGATGGTGTCCAACTCAAGTGCCAACGGTCGCTTCCACTCAGACTGGCTCAGCATGATCTACCCGCGCCTCAAGCTCGCCAGGAACCTCTTGTCTGACGATGGCGTACTAGTGGTCTCGATCGACGAAAATGAGCACAGCAATCTCGTCGCCCTCGGGACTGAGGTGCTCGGTCGTGATGCGTATGTTGGCGAGATCGTGCTCAAAAACAGCAGCAAGAATGACCAAGGCTACATTTCTATGCAGCATGAGTACATCGTGTTCTTCGTGAAGAATAAATCCGCAAACGTTGGCGCGTGGGTGGAGCGGAAGGAAGGACTCGAACAGATCTATGCGGCATTTGACGGATTCCGCAAGACGCACGGCGACGATTGGATCGCAATCAATAAGGCCGCCAAGGAATGGTTCAAACGTTTTCCGCCTAGCGATCCTATCTCCGCGAGCAAGCACTACACTTGGATGGATCTGAAGGGCGTCTACTTCCCAGACAACATCTCAGGGCCCAATGACGGGCAGTACGTCTACGAACTCCTTCACCCTCAGACGGGCAAACCGTGCAAGATGCCCTCGACTGGGTGGCGCTACCCGGAAGTTAACATGCGCGAGCGTGTCGCTCAAGGTCGAGTTCACTTTGGTCCCGACCATACGACGGTTCCGAACAACAAGACTTATTTGGCGAACACAGAGACTCAAAGTCTGACAAGTATCAGATACGTGGACGGACGCGCGGCATCCAAGCGTCTTCAGACATTGTTTGGAGAGAAAGTCTTCACAAACCCGAAGGACGAGTACCTACTCCGGGATATCTACAAGGCGGTGGGCGTATCCGGAGAGGACCTTGTGCTCGACATGTTCGCTGGCTCCGGCGCGGCGCTTCATGCAGTTCTGGAACTCAATCTCACAACCGGTAGCCAATGCCGGTTCATCGGAATTCAGATAGCTGAAGACCTCAACGTTTCATTGAAAACTGCTAAGGGCACTGCCCGGAAGGTCACCACCAACGCGATCAAGTTGCTGAATGAACTCGGCAAGCCGGCCACGGTGGCAGAGATCGGCAAGCAGCGTCTGAGGCTCATCGCTGCCCAATTTCAAAACAAGGCACCGCTGCTGGACGCAGGGTTCCGAGCGTTGAAGGTCGACACAACCAACATGGAAGACGTTCTCCGTGTGCCAGACGCACTCAGCCAGGACGAACTTGAGCTCTTTACGGACAGCATAAAGCCGGAAAGAACCGGGGAGGACTTGCTGTTCCAAGTGCTGCTTGATTGGGGGCTCGAACTGACCATGCCGATCGAAGTGGAAATTGTCGATGGTAAGGAAGTTTTCGTTGTCGAAAACGGCGCTTTGTCCGCGTGCTTCGACGACGAGGTGACTCCGGCCCTGGTGCGTGAGATCGCGCGCCGCGAACCACTTCGTGCGGTATTTCGTGACTCCGGATTCGCGACAGACGCTGATCGCATCAACGCTGAGCAGGTCTTCGCTGAAGTCTCGCCCGCGACTGACGTAAAGGCGATTTGAGCCCCATGAAGCTTCAGTTCAAGGTGCAGCAGTACCAGACCGATGCCGTCGATGCGGTGGTCGACTGCTTCGCCGGGCAGCCTCGCGACAATGGGGTGTCCTATCGGATCGACCCGGGTCGCTCCCTGCAGTCAGACCAGCCGACCCTGGACATTCCCGAGTCAATGGACTCCGGCCTGCGGAACGCAGAGATCATGTTGAGTCCGGTGCAGTTGCTGGAGAACATCCAGGCGGCACAGCGCAGCCGAAACCTGCCATTATCGAAGGCACTCCTTACGAGCAAGGCATCTGCGGCAGGCGCTCCAAACCTCGACGTCGAAATGGAGACAGGGACAGGCAAGACCTACGTCTACATCAAGACGATCATGGAGTTGAACAAACGCTACGGGTGGAGCAGGTTTATCATCGTCGTGCCGAGTGTGGCGATCCGCGAGGGTGTGAAGAAGTCGTTCGACATCACCGCCGAACACTTCCAGCAGACATACGGCACCAAGCCGCGCTCGTTCGTCTACAACTCCTCACAGCTACACGAACTGGAGCGGTTCAGCTCCGACGCCGGGGTGCAAGTGATGATCATCAACATCCAGGCATTCAACGCTGTCGGCAAGGACACCCGGCGCATCTACGACGTGCTCGACGATTTCCAGTCACGCCGGCCGATTGACGTAATCAGCACTAACCGGCCGATCGTCATCATCGACGAACCGCAGAAGATCGGCGCGGCCAAGTCGTTGGAGGCGCTGAGCCGGTTCAATGCCCTGATGGTGTTGCGCTACTCGGCGACCCACAAGGTGGAGCACAACAAGGTGCACCGACTGGACGCACTAGACGCCTACAACCAGAAGCTCGTGAAGAAGATCTCCGTACGCGGCATCATGGTCAAGGGACTTGCGGGGAGCACCGCCTACCTGTATCTAGATGGGATTGAGATCGCGAAGGGGGCTAAGCCCCGTGCACGGGTCGAGCTGGAGGTGCAGACCAAGAGTGGCATCAAGCGGCAGGTCAAGAGGCTCGACGTAGGAGCCCGACTCCATGACATCTCCGATGGTATCGAGGCATATAAGGACCTCATCATCACCGGCATCGACGCCAACCGCGACGTCGTCGAACTCAGCGACGGAAGCATCGTGGCTGCCGGGCAGATCACCGCCGATGTTACCGAAGACGCGAAGCGCCGCATCCAGATCCGCGAGGTCATCCGCGCTCACTTGGACAAGGAGCGCGAGCTCTTCGCCCAAGGCATCAAGGTACTGTCGCTGTTCTTCATCGACGAGGTGGCGAAGTACCGCGACTACGAACGCGAAGACACGCTCGGCGACTACGCACGCGTCTTCGAGGATGAGTACCGTGCACTGGCGGCCGACGAGCTGAGCCAGCTGGACTTCGACGCGGAGGCGGAAGCATACCGTCACCACCTGGAGTCGATCCATGCGGAGAAAACGCACCAGGGCTACTTCTCGATTGACAAGAAAACCAAGCGGTTGGTCGATCCAAGCGTGGCCGCACGTGGCGAGGACGCCGGCCAGTCCACGGATGTCGGCGCCTACGACCTGATCCTTAAGGATAAGGAACGGCTGCTGTCCTTCGCCGAGCCGGTGCGGTTTATTTTCAGCCACTCGGCGCTGCGCGAAGGCTGGGACAATCCCAACGTATTTGTCATGGGCATGCTCAAGAAGAGCGACAACACCGCCTCCCGCCGCCAGGAGATCGGTCGCGGTTTGCGGCTCGCCGTCGACCAACACGGCGAGCGGATGGACAATCCCGTCACCGTGCACGACATCAACGAGCTAACCGTCGTGACCGACGAGTCCTACACCGACTTCGTGGCGGGCTTACAGAAGGAGATCAACGAGTCGCTCGCCTCCCGTCCCCGGAAGGCCAGTGTCAAATACTTCGCGGGCAAGACGTTCACAACCGAATCTGGCGAAAGCATCGTCGACGAAGCCCTGGCGAATGCGCTGTACAAGTACCTCGTCAAGAATGACTACATCAACGACGACGACACTATCTCCGAGGCGTACAAGGCCGCACGCGAGACGAATACCCTCGCTGAGCCGAACTCTGAAGTGCTCAAGCCAGTTATCGACTTCCTCTGGCCGGTCGTCGACGCACTCTATGGCGGCGTCCCCGTGCCGGATGATGGACGCAAGCCCAAGCGCATCCCGCTGAACGAAGAGAACTTCGCCAAGAAGGAGTTCAAAGATCTCTGGAACCGGATCAATCACAAGGCCGTTTACCAGGTCGAGTTTGCTTCGACCGAACTGATCGACAAGTGCGTCGGGGCGCTCGACGCCCACCTGAACGTCACCGCAATGCAGTACGTCGTGCAGTCCGGAGAGCAACGTGTTGCGCTCGATTCGGACGCTCTGGCGACCGGGAACGGCTTCTCTGTTAGCTCAACAAAAACACACAAGACGATCTCGGCGGCGTCACAAGTCAAGTACGACTTAATCGGTGAGATCACAGAGAAGACCCAGCTCACCCGCCACACGGCCGGAGCGATCTTGAGTGGCGTCAGACCGATCACTTTTGCGAAGTACCGCCAGAACCCGGAGCACTTCATTACCGAGGCCGCACGGCTGATCAACGAGCAGAAGGCCACCGTGATTGTTCAACACCTGACGTACGACACGCTTGCCGAGCGACATGACACCGCTATTTTCACTGCCAACCAGACGAAGCAGGACTTCGCCAAGGCTGGGGAGAAACTTGAGAAGCACATCTACGACTACGTGGTCACCGATTCCAAGGGCGAACGCGCCTTCGTCACCGAGCTCGACACTAGCAAGGAGGTCGTCGTCTACGCCAAGCTGCCGCGCGGCTTCGTCATCCCAACCCCGGTCGGCGAGTACAACCCTGACTGGGCCATCGCCTTCAAGGAGGGGGCCGTCAAGCACGTGTACTTTGTGGCAGAGACCAAGGGCTCTCTGTCCTCGATGCAGCTGCGCAAAGTTGAGGAAGCCAAGATCGAATGTGCTCGCAAGTTCTTCGCCGAGCTGAGACGTAAGGACGATGAAAACGTAACTTACGACGTTGTGACTGACTACAGCCAGCTCATGCAGCTCGTCGGTCCGGAAGCCTGACCGACGAGGGCACAGGCTGTTGTGACCATGCGCGGGGGCCGGCTGATCGGAGAACGATCGTTGAGACGTATTGACGGCTTATCGATGGTTGCCTGGATCCATCGACCGAATCAGCCGAAGCCTCCGTCCGACTTAGCAGAATCGAGTACGCACCCACATGACCTCTCTCATCTCCTGGCTCGACGCGTCCACCGAGGAAAACTCGAAGATGCGCGAGCTCGTGAAGCTCTTCGGTACGCCGGAAACCACGGACGACCTGGGCATGGGGCAGCTGCGCGACGCGATCAGCAACAGCCTGTTCCCCGGTACATCCGTGCTGCATCTGGGCGCTCGATACATGCTCCTCGTCCCGTGGGCTTATCAAACCGCCCACCGCAGTACCAAGAACCCTGAGGACCTCCGGAAGCGGTCCGAGGAATCCGAGCGGCAGCTGATCGGCCGGCTCAAAGAAATCGGTGAGGACAGCTACATCGGGCGTGACGCTGGCAGGAACGTGCGGCAGCTGCCCTCGGCCGCGTACTGGTCGGCCTTGCGGCGCTACGGGATCGTCAATCCCGACGCTGACCGCTCAGCCGTAGCCCAACTAATGTGCACAGATTCCTCTTCCCCGGAGGACGGCGAAAACAACGACTCCGTCTGGAATCAGACTCTTCCGAAGCCTCCCGCAAGATTCCCGCAGACCGAAGAACGCGGCCTCACGCTCACGCACGACGAAGCCCGCTGGCTGCAGGAACGCATCCTGACCACCTGCCCCGGCACCATGCTGGCCCACGTCGTCGGGTCTGAAGTCAGCCCCACCCCCGGACTCTGGGCTCCCTGGCTGGACCCGTCCTGCCGCAGCGCGGAGGGTGAACCCGCCCAGTGGCTCAACGACGCAGAGTCGTTCTCCTTCATCCACAACGGCGCCACGATCCTCTACCAGCACCTGCTCGCCGAGCGCTCGGCGTCCGTTTTCAACGCCGGTGAGGACACGCTGGAGTCCACGCAGGAACTCCTTGAATCGTGGGAGGACCAGCGGGACAGCAAGCGCGAACTCCTCGCAGGATGGGACATGAACGGTTACCTCGACCGTGCCAAGGCACTGAACCCCGGTATCAACAGCAACACCGCCGACTTCGCGCGGGCCATGGCTGAGGCAGCACTGAGCCCCAGCAAACTGATCGACAACGCAGAATTCCGTGCCGCCGTCGAAATCCGAGAGAAGCTGATGAAGAAGTCCAACTCGCGGTTCCGCAACGAACGCCGGCTCCGCGCCTGGCAGCCGCCCGCGCAGGTCGCGTCTCTGTCCTTCCGCTGGGCACAAGTGCGGCGAAACGTCCTGGATATCCACGCCGGGCTGGCCTTGGAAGGACAATCACATGCTTGAGGCGGCAAACAGGCAGTCGCTCACCCAGCAGCTGCGCCCGCCGGCAGGGTTCCGGCTCTCCCACGCGGTGGGAACCACGTTCACCCTGGACATGACGAGTGCCCTGTCAGTACCGCTGAGCTTCGTCGCTGGATCCGGGGAAGAATTCACCAACCCGGTGGCGGTGCTCAGCGCCCTGCGCAAAGTCTCCAACCGTGTGGACATCTTCTGCCAGGCAGGGCACATCAAGGCACCCTCGGACGCCTCGGACCTGCTCGCGCTGCTGGAGCCTATGGTCCATCAGGTCAGCGTCAGGCACGGACTGTTCCACCCCAAGATCTGGCTCCTCGAATTCGAGAACGACACCGAGCGCCGCTACCGCTTCCTCTGCAGCAGCCGTAACCTCACCACCGACGCCAGCTGGGATCTCCTTGTCCGTCTGGACGGCGAACCCGTGCAGGATACCGAGGATGTGGGCCCGGACAGCGGGCCTTTGGCGCGCTTCATCGCCGGGCTGCCCGACCTCTGCACCGTGACGCCCGACGCCGGGAGGCTGGCCAGGGTGCACGGACTCGCTTCGCGCCTGGCGGACGTCCGCTGGGACCTGCCCGAGGATATCCACCGCCTGGCATTTCGGCCGATGGGTAGGGGAGAAGACTTCGAACAGGGTTCCATCGTGGCGCACCTCCGCGACCCGGAGAACTTCGTCGCGCTAAACAACAAAACCGGGAACGCCGCCTTCCTGGGCTACGACAAGCTGGTCATCTCGCCCTTCCTCGATGACAAGATGATCGGCCGGCTGCAGGACCGCTGGACGCAAAACCTTTACGTCTACTCGCGCGACGATCAGCTGAACCTTCTCCAGGAACAGACGGTTGCCGATACACGCACGTCGTTCAAGGCCTTTGACGAGCTCGGCATTCCTGAATCCTCGGAGTCGGGCCAGAGCGATACGGACGAGTCCGGGATCCAGCGCGTGGCCGATGATCTGACCGGCCTGCATGCCAAGGCCTACTTCTGCGACTACGACCACTTCACCTACGCGCTCCTTGGCTCGGCCAACGCCACCGAAGCGGGTTTCACTAAGAACGTGGAGTTCCTGCTGGAAATGCGGGGAGCAAAGAAGCGCCTAGGGGTGCAGCGCATCCGGGAAAGCCTCAAGGACGTGCCCTTCGCCGACTATCTGGGCACCGGCGGCGCAGCCCGCTCGGAAGAGGACGTTGCCGCCTTCCGGCTGGAAAACGCCTTGCGGGAGGCTGCCGCCCAGCGGTTCCTCCTCGATGCCGTCCCCGACAGCGATGCCAAAAACACGTTCACGGTGACCCTCTCGCATAACTGGTCGCCGAAGCCCGAGTTCAATGCAAAGTTGCGGCTGCTTTCGCTCCCCCAGCCAAGCGCCGTCGTCGAGCCCTCCGGCGGCCAGCACGAACACGCCTTCCACGCCATCCCGCTGGCTGACGTGACGCCCTATCTGGTGCTCACGCTGGAGGACCCGGCGGCCGGGCTGTCAAAGAGCACGGTGATCCAGGGCAGCCTACGCACCGATCCGGCGGGAAGGCTGGATGAGATCATCGCCCGCCAACTGGACGACCCGCAGAAGCTCCGGCAGTTCTTGCTGTTGTTCCTCACCCCGGAAGACGCCCTTCCAGGGTCCGGGACCGGCACGGGATGGTTCGCCGGCTCCGGGTTCGGAGACGGCTCCACCGCCGGACTCTTCGAAGCGATGGTGGGGGCCATGGCGGGTCCGGACGCTGGCTCGGTCTTCCCTGATTTGAAGTTAGTGATGGACCGGCTGCTTGCCCTTCGCGGCGATGATCCAGAGATTCAGCAGCTGCACGCACTGTGGACGGCAGCCACCGAGGCACTAGATATGGGGGAACTTCATGGGGTTTGATGCAACGCCCGCGCTGGACGGCCTTCGGGGCTTTCAGCGCCGGACTGTGGAACACGTCTTCAAGCGCCTCTATCTGGATGACCAGCCGGCGGACCGCTTCCTCGTCGCGGACGAGACGGGACTGGGCAAAAGCATGGTGGCCCGCGGCGTTGTCGCGAAGGCGATCGAACGGCTCGACCGGCCGGATTCCGGAGTGGACCGCATCGACGTCGTCTACGTCTGTTCCAATGCTGACCTGGCCAAGCAGAACATCGGCCGGCTGAACGTTACCGGGCAGAAGGACATCATTGAGTCGGGCCGGCTGACGCTGCTGCCTGCCGAGCTGACCAAGCTCAATGTTCCGGCGGCGCCGGGAACACGGAAGCGGGTCAACTTCATCTCGCTGACGCCGGGCACGTCGTTCAACGTCGGAGGGGCAACCGGCCAGGCGCGAGAACGGGCTGTGCTGTTTCGGATCCTCGAACAGCTCGGAGTGATCACTACCGAACGCCGGGATGATGCGGTCGAGCTGTTGAGGGCGGGCGCTGGCGTTCCCGGATTCAGCTGGGAAATCAAACGCCTCACCGAACTGCATCCCGAAGGGTTCGTCACCTCGGTGTGTGACAAATTCAGACAGCTCGCCACGAAGAGCGGAAATTTCGCCGCTTTTGAAACGGCGATGAGCGACGCCTTGACCGCCGGAACTGACAATGTCCGGCTCCGCATGAGCGCCATCATCGGAGGGCTCCGTGGAGACCTCGCCCAGGCCGGATTGGACTGTCTGGAGCCTGATTTGATCATTCTGGACGAGTTCCAGCGCTTCCGCGATCTGCTTTACTCTCCCGGCACCGCGCCCGACGACGAGGATCCTGCAGCCGAGCTTGCGCGCCAGTTCCTGAACTACAAGGGCGCCAAACTAATCTTGCTCTCCGCCACGCCATACAAGGCGCACACCGGTGCGAATGAAGCAGACGGCGACGACCACGCCGCAGACTTCCGGCAGCTGCTGCGTTTCCTGAGCAGTGAGCGGCCGGGGTACATGGAAAACCTTGAGGCTGATCTGGACGGGCGACGGACCCAACTGCTGAAGCAGGTCCCCGACGATGCGCTGACGCACCGCATCGAGGACGGCCTGAAGTTGTTCATGAGCCGCACGGAGCGGCCCCAGCTTGGAAAAGACGACATGCTTGCCGTCATCCCGATGCTTCCCACGGATGTCCGGGCCGGGGATCTCACCAGTTTTCGCTCCCTCTCCGCTTTGTTCCGGGCGACGCGCACCGGCAATCCCATGGAGTACTGGAAATCTGTGCCGATGTTCGCGCACTTCCTTACCGACTACAAGGTGGGCAGGATGCTGGACGGCAGGATTCACTGCGACCGCGAAGCAGTTGACCTGGTGCTGCCGGCGCTGGCGACCATCGACGCCGATGTCTATCGCCGATATGGGGCCTTGGAAACCGACAACGCCAAGTTCCGGGCCGTGCGCGAGCACACTATCGGCCAGGGCTGGTGGAAGCTGCTGTGGATGCCGCCGTCGCTCCCCTACCTATCGCCCTCCGGCGCATTTGCTGAGGTGGGTACTGACGTCACCAAACAGCTGGTCTTTTCCGCATGGAACGCTGCCCCGACGGCGATCACCACGATGCTCTCCTACGAGGCCGAACGACAGATCCTCGAGGGGTCGCCGCTGCACGGTGAAAACTCCGCCGAGGCCCGCAAGCGCTTCCGCGGCCGACTGCGGTTCCGTGTCCGCGACGGTGAGCCCCAGGCCATGTCCACGCTGGCTCTGTTCATCCCCCATGCTGCTCTGGCACTTGCAGGTGATCCGCTGGAGAGTGCCTCATTGAGTGGTTCCTTGGTGCCCGGCGGTGCTGTTCGGGATGCCGCCGCAGCCGCCGGTACGGCGATGGTGGGCGGCGCCGTCGTGGACCCGGCCAGCCGGCTCGGTGCCTGGGCGTCCTACTTCTCCGTGCCGGGTGCTCTGCCGGCAGAGTGGAAGAACAATGCGAAATTGGTGATGCGGGAGCTACGGCAGCTGGACGAGTACACCCAGCAGCAGGGCAAAGCCTCGGACGGCGGGAACACCGAGCAGGAAGGTGGCTCCGAGGCCGGGCTCTATCTGGCACACGTTGATCGGATGCTGGGCGCCGTGGCCGGTGAGCCGTCGGGCTGGGAGGACGGGCTTGAAGACCTGGCCGTCAACTCCCCCGCGAACTGCCTCTACCGTGCACTGAGGCGCGTAGTGCCCGACGACTTCGACGGCACAGAGCTGTGGAAGGCCGCCGTGTTTGCCGCAAGCGGCCTGCGCACTCTCTTTAACCGGCTCGACGCCACCGAGCTGCTGGACAAGCTCTATCCCGAAGGCGACTACTGGCAGAAGGTCTTGCGCTACTGCGAAGCCGGAAACCTCCAGGCAGTGCTGGACGAATACGTCTTCCAGCTCCGCAGCCAGCAGGCCCCCGGGGAGATCACCACCCAACAGTTGTGGGCGATGGCCGATGACATCCGGCGTTCCTTGTCCCTCAAGCCGGCGCAGATGCTCGCCAAGTATCCCGACGGTTCGCACGAGGACCTCCGGATGGGCGTCCGCTTCGCCGTGCGGTACAGCAATGCCAAAACGGACGACGGCGACAGCAACCGTATGCCCGACGTCCGCCGGGCATTCAACAGCCCCTTCTGGCCGTTCGTGCTGGCGTCGACGTCGGTGGGCCAGGAAGGCATCGACTTCCACTGGTGGGCGCACTCGGTCATCCACTGGAACGTGCCAGGCAATCCAGTTGATTTCGAACAGCGGGAGGGCCGGGTGCACCGGTATCTGGGGCATGCAGTGCGGAAGAATGTGGCCGAAGCGCACGGCGATGAAGTGCTCAAGCCTGGGGTCACGGACCCGTGGGAGACCCTGTTCTCCGTTGCTGCAGCTGACGTTGCGGCACACCCGGAAGATTCCAGCACCGAGTTTGCTCCGCACTGGATCCACCCTGGAAATCACAAGATCCAGCGTAGGCTCCTGGACCACCCTTTGAGCCGTGACGTACCCCGAACGAAGCAGATGCTGGCCGGACTCGCGAAGTACCGGCTGACGCTGGGCCAGGCGCGGCAAGATGACTTGCTGGGGCTGATCAAGGATGGCGCGGAGATCAAGCCGCTTAATTTGAGGCCTTAACCCGTAACGACAACATTCCCGAAGCCTCGACCATCACGCGATACGGATGCCCAGCCGAGCACGATAGCGTGTTGGTTCCTCAATGGTGGGCTCACGGGTTTCTGTTGACACAACCACATCGGATATTGATGCGCAGTTCAGATGTCAAACCGAGCGAAGCCTGTCAACATGGCGGCGCTGTTCCTTTTCGTCCTGTTTGATGTGGACGCTGACGAGGACTCCGCTACCGTCCGGCTTGTAGTAGATCCGTCCCATATCCTCGCTACCGGCTATGCCTGTGGCGAGTTTTGAGACTTCGCGCCAACCGCGCATGCCTTCGAGATCCTTTCCCAGGAGCTCGCCCATATCTATCTGAGCCAGCACCCGCAGCACAGACGCGGGCGCGTCTAAGTTCGCTAGCACTTCCACGCTGTCGAGAACGAATGTGAGGCGCGTGAAGGCATTATCCAGGAAGCCGGAAACGCCGCGACGAGGGGCGACTCGGGCAGCAGAAGCGCGGCGCCGCTCTCGGTCCTGTTGCCCGAGCTCGTCAAGCCTGTCTTCAAGGGCAGCGACTATCGCTTCCAAGGTCAGAATTCTGGATTCGCTTGCCTCTGCCTGATTGCGGAAGTCAACGACACTGTTGCGCAGCTCGGAGTTCTCGCTGAGTGCCAGTTCCAGAAGCTCTTCTGTGTCCGACTGTCTGACCAAGTACGCCTTTGCTTCGGCGCTTTGTTCTTGAGCACGGCTCAATGCTGAGATTTGCTCGTGGAGGGACTTCTGGTAAGCCAGCGTGCGATCCATATCGCCCAAGAGTTTGGTCTCGTGATTAGTCACAACCGCGAGCCTCTGGCGCAGGAGTGCGACTTCTCGCTCCGACTGGCTAAGACGATCTCGTAGTTCGACCGTTTGGTCGAGCAGTTGCTCAGCCCTCGCCGCAAGATCCTCAAACGGCGTGGCGGTCGGCGCGGGTGGAGCCTCAACACCCACGAAAGCAGGTGAGAACACCGCGGAAACCCGAGCTACAGCCTCGTCGTGGGTACCTTTTGACCGGAGACGGGCAAACCAGTCATAAAACTTGCCGTCGCTGGCGGGGCGGTGGCTGACATCCCATCGCTGAATCGCGAGGCCGGCGGCTTCTAGTGCATTAACAACATCACTGGCGAGGCGCTCGGAGCCATTGAAGACGACATAATGACCAAAGCCATTGGTGTCCACATTCCACTCACCGTGAAACTCAATGGACTTGGGCCGGGGAGACAAATCGTTCGCCTTTGGCGCATACGGCACCCTTGCGCCCGCCAGGAGGAACCTATTGCAGTCCTCCACCTCCCATGATGGCCCTGCGAGGTCGACCACGTCCCCGTCGAGCACAGGGTAGACCGCAGCCTCGTACACTATGCCGCCATAGCCATTCGGAGTCAGTCGAACAGGGCGCCTGACTTGCGCTATGGTGGCGGATTCGCCGTTGACAATCCGAACGAGGAGTTGCTGCGCCGCCATCCCTTAGGCCACCGACCCACACCGACAAGCCGGATCACCCCACTGGCGCTTGCATACGGCGCAAGGCTGGTAGTAGAGGTGTTCAGTTAGCTGTTCTTGCGTAGCCTGGTCGGAAAGCCTTGCGAACGCACCGGGGTTATGTTTGTGCAACACATCCCCGGGAATAAGGGCTGCGTTCTTCTGATCAGCCACGTTAGCGCGAATAGCCAGGCCGCCACCGCCCGTCCAGGCACCCGCATCAGCGACATCAAGAAACTCCTGCATGTTGCTTCCAGGAAGTCCTATCCCGAACTCCAGGTCAAAGTACGACGAGCTAGATTGATCCTTGCGCTGACTTGAAGAAGCATTTACAGACAAGATAAGGTCCTGATCAATCTGGACATCGAGTTCGAGACGTTCGACTAGCGGCGGTGCAGTATGGTCCACTGCTATGGCGACGACGCCCAACGTAGTTCGAGGATCACTTGCCTGCGGCTGTTCAGACAGCTGCGATGGCGCAACGATTGGAAACTTCGCGATACCGTCTGTGGGATCTGTGCAGTAGAGATGGAACCCCTCTTGGCGCTCTTCGCCGTCGCCCGGCATGCGCGTTCCGGCCCTCAAGAGTGGAAGTCTGGATCCGCGTGCCATCTCGAGCTCAATTTGCTTTGCCAGAACTAGCCGCTGCGAGTCATGTGCAATCCATCCGGCACCTTGCGAAACGAGTGTTGCACTCGTAGCTGGTACGTGTACTCGTTCGGGCCCAAACAGCTCGTGCAGGCGGCTTCTGATACTTGGCATTGCAGCCATTCCCCCGGCCACGAGACAGAGTGAGACTTGAGCAGGAGCCATCCCGACGCTGTCAAAGAGCGCCTCTACTTCTCTTATTCCTTGCGCGACAAGTGGCCGTGTTATGGCGTCAAGTTCTTGCCGACTCAGAGTGTATTCAAGGGTAGTGCCGGACTCCGGGAAGTAGTCGCGACTGTAGAAAGTCGCCTCCGCCCGATCAGAGAGTGCAATCTTATTTTTTTCTGTGGCCCGAAGAAGCCGAAGACGCGCATCGCGCATCGGATGGTCGGTTTCTGAGATTCCATGCTCAATCGAGAAGCGCTTGACAACCTCGTCACGGATTACTTGGTCAAACTTGTCCCCACCTACTTGATCAGTGCCGCCATTACGGAGTTGCAAGATTCGCCCCGGTTCAATTCGGCACAATGTTAGATCCAGTGTTCCGCCACCCCAATCGACGACAAGCACATTTCGCCTCATCAGGCCCCGGATCTCGCTCTCCGAGTCGGCCGCACCCCGGAGATAGCCATACAAAGCGGCCAAGGGTTCGTGAACGAACTGGGCCACGGAAATTCCAGCTCTGGCAAACGCCTCTCGAAGCGCAGCCCGCCTCGGGCCATCCATGCTCACCGGAATTGTCACTACAGCCCGATCGAGTGAACCCAGCACACCGCGCTGACTCTGAAGTGATTCAGAACGCACGTGGCGAATCACGTCCGCTACGATGTCAACTGGGCTGCGATCTACGCCACCAACGTTGACCACCTCTTTCCCCAGCAGGAACTTGGGGGAACGTACCGTGGTCCCGTGGACGCCGAGCCCCACCTCTTCAAGGGCGTCACGGGCCTCACGACCGACAATAACTTCTTCGCCTTCGTAGCGAACCACGGAGGGGTGTGGACGTCCCTCCTCATCATCAAAAACGTCTATGACACGATCCCGTACGACCACAGAAATGAGACTGTTGGTCGTGCCGAAGTCAAATCCAGCAATCATTTCACGTCCCCATCCGTATTCTTGAGCCTCTTGACCTCAGCATTGATGGCGCTTAGGGCACGGTCGACAAACTCCTCTGCAACATTCGTGCTCCCGCGGCGAAGGGCGTGCAGTCCGTCGTCAAGCAGCTCAACCTGACCTGTTAGTCGCCTGATGACTCGGGTTCTGAGAGATTCGTAATCGTCCACAAGGTGGCTCTTGTCCACCACCCGATTACTCTGTTCCTCGGAAAGCCGGCGAGACATCTCCTCTATTCGAAGAGTTAGAGAGGCTGCCTCCGCCCGCGCGCTGGCCAGATCCACTGCGAGCACACTTCCGATTGCCCGCTCCTGCTCGACAAGACGCTGCTGGTAAGCTGCCTGCGCACGCAGGTCATCTGCTTCTTTTTTTGTAGTCGTGATCAGGCCACCCATGTGTCGCGAGAGCTCGCCTAAAGCATCGGTGTTCTTAGCGGTCGCCAACAGCGCAGCCGTTCTCAAGTCGCTCCGACGGTGTTGCGCCCGCCAGACCCACGTATTCATAGCTTCAACATATTGATCAAGAGTGCACTGACCACAGAGCATACGAAGGAGTCCATAAGTAGTGACTGCGTTTACCCGAAGACGTTCACGCCCAGTCCCATTAAGTTCCGAGGCCTTCTGAAGACCTAACGCGTCGAAATCAATCCTCTGCGCCGCGTCACTTATCTCTTTGAAAAGATCTGGCGCTGTCCGTACTTCGAAAAGTCTGACGGCATGGGGTTGGAAAAGAGTGTGACCTGCCAGGGCTACTCTCACCAACTCAAGGACTCTTCGAACGACGTGTCCATTAACATCGTGCTCCGCTATCGACGCAAGTAAGACCGGCGGTACCGCAAGAAACCGATCGGTAGTTGCCAATTGCTTTACGGTATCGTTTTCCTCTTGCTCGGCGGCCTTATCTACATGGAAAACGGAAAAGTCACGGGGCGTGAGACCGAGTCTGCGGCCCGACAAGGCGTATGCGAATCTAAACAATTCAAGAATCGATTTGGGCCGGTCGTCTTTCTGCGCAGCACTCATGATGACCGAGCGTGCTTCACTGACATCAGGTTCCTGAGGTACATCGGAGGCGGGATCGGTGCCCGGCACGCCATGCTGTTGCTGAAAATCGGCATTCACTGCTGGTGTACTCCTAGAACTTGAAGTCGTTGTCTAAAGTCTGCGTACCAAGTCGCCGCCTCGCGGCTATGGCAGAGATTCTCACTGTGGTGACGTGCCTTAGCAAAATCCCCGAGTGCGAGTGAATGCTCTGCCGCTACTAGGTGCAGTTTGAAGGCATCACGCGGGAGCTGTGCACCAATTTGAGAAACGAAATTCACAATGCTGGTTTCAGCGGTGCCATCCAGAGGCAAAGCGCTCCATGCAAGGATTTGGTCGATGCTTGAATCACTGAGCGCATAATCCAAACTCGAGTGCTCCACTCGCAAAAGCCCAGCAGACTGCCAAGGCTGCCCTCTAAGCAAGGCTTGGAAGCGCAGGGAGACCTCAGCAACGCGCTGACTCTTGGTTTTGGTCATGGCGCGATGGAATTGGTTGTAGTGGAAGGCGACGATACCGCAAATAGCCTCTGCTGGAGGGCGATCGAATGCTCCCAGTGCGGCCACTGCTTTGTCGTACTTGCCTTCGTATCCGCCGCCTCCACCTATATTGCTTCGCAGCCCTGATTCGGCTAAGCCTTCGCGCGCTAGCGCGCCGTAGAGATAATTGGCGAGCCCGGACAGGTACCCCCCGGCCGTCCGGTAAGCCTTGGAGCGCATGATGAAGTCATCGATAGCGCGGAGGCTCAATTCTCCGCCATCAATGAAGTGAAACAAAGCAGCATCCACACCTTCGAGATCATCTCTCTCTGAAAACGCGAACTCAAATTGGGATGTATGAACGGCATCAGTGCTAACCAAGCAAACATCGAGAATTCCACTGCGTTGAGTCGTTAAGGCTTCGACTGCTCGTGGGATGGAGGTCGTTGTGCCGTTTATCTGAACGATGTCAGCATTCCGGATTTCCCAATCCTTTTCGGAGGTCTTCGCCGTGATCGTCAGCCGACTCTTGCCGCACTCCCGTCCTTTGAACACCAGAACCGGACGCTTGACCGTATGGCCTTCAAAGCTGTGTACGCGCAGATCCCGATCCGAGGAAAATTCCACCTGACACTTAGAACACGTAAATGTGGGGGGCCTTGGCTCGACTTGATAGTCGGGGCCATCGCCAGTTGCCTCATGGAACTCCATGTACCCTGTTTGCCAGAAACCCATTTTCCCCGGACGCCTACCCGACAGACCGCTGTGACTCAACACCGGCCGCAGCAGCGCTGCACGCGACCACGTTGTTCCACCTGTGCGCAAATATTGTTTGGCGAACTCGCCAGGTGGCGTACTTTGCCACTCGTTTCCTTTCGACATGCCCCAAGACGTCGACCAAATCTCATGGGTGGTCAAGCCGCTTAATTATTGTGCGATCATAGCGTCAGCACCTGCCCCTGCGGAGACGCCACGCTAGTGGTAACGGCGAATGTCGCCGCAAACTCAGACGAGGGGTCGGGCTGGCTAGGCCGTACCAGATCAAGATTTCTGGAAACGGAAAGCCGCCAACGAATTGCCTTTGGGCGCTCCTATCGTCGCCTGGGCGTAGGTATCTATTGGGCGACGGCTGCTGCGATGGAAAACATGTCTGCCGGCATCGGCCGGTGGAGCCTCCATCTAATCGCGATGGGCTTCTCTCCCGAATGCTGGTCGTAGTCCACCTGCCCAAGGCACATGTAGGGAACAGTCAGTCCCGTCTCGTCTTCGGCCGTATCCCGGGTGAAGATCAGGATCTTCGAGCCGTGCGAAGCCCGGTCCAAGTAGCGCTTGCCCGTCGGGCTGCCCGGCGACGTTGCGTTCTGTGACTCCCAGTGGAACAGCTCCGGACTGATCGCGTAGTCCTTATACATCGTGGTTGCCGAATGCTTCTTGTCATCCTTATTGAGGGTAACGAAG
Organism: Arthrobacter ginsengisoli; assembly: GCF_031456935.1. Lineage (NCBI taxonomy): Bacteria > Bacillati > Actinomycetota > Actinomycetes > Micrococcales > Micrococcaceae > Arthrobacter > Arthrobacter ginsengisoli. Next base: position 37,816 of record NZ_JAVDVQ010000012.1, read on the forward strand.
AAGGCGTCCGTAGACGTCGCCGGGCACCAGGCCACGCCCTCGCGGTGCTGTACGTTCTTGCCAAGCTCCAGCGCACCGTACTGCAGCGCCGCCAGGACTTCCTCGCGCCGGTATGTCGCGTGCGAAAGCAGCGGAACGTGTTGCAGCCCCGCGCCCAGGCCTTTGGCCGCATGCTTGGACGCGGCCACGCCGAGCTTCACGAGCTGGCGGATCTCGCTGCACACAAACTGGTAGCCGCGCAGATAGTCCAGGCCGGCGTCGTACGACTGGAAATCGCCGCCGTCGTCCCAGAGCATGTAGAACAGCATGCGGGCGAACGTTTGTTCCCGCATGCCGAGCTCCGCGTAGCGGGGCGCGTCGGGGCCGACAAGCATCGAGTAGGCCTCGGCGCGTTCCGGATCGTCCACGTGGATCAGCGCTGCCATGCGGCCGAGGAGCTTCCTCTCTTCGGCGTCCGACAAATCCTGAATCCTACCGCTAAGGACTGCCTCCAACGGCGAGAACCCGTCGATCAGGCCAGCCTGGCGAAGGTAGCCGGTCCACGAATCCCTGGTCGAACGGTAGATCGACTTCACGTCGTTTCCGGAACGCTCGAGATACGCCTCCAGCTCCGTCTCCGCGTAGGAGGCAATGTCCCGGACCAGCTGCGCCCGGTTGAACCGCAGCTGCGCCTTGATGTTGTCCAGCACGACTTTCTGCGCCACCCGGTCCAGCACGATCTGCGAACCCGACGGCAAGTACGGGAACTCGTCCTCAACAGCCTTCTCCAGCTCCTTCCGCCCGTAGCCGGTCAGCGCTCGGTAGCGCAGGTCGAAGCGGAACTCGCGGCGTTGCTGGCCGATGAAGTCCATGATGGTCAGCACCGCCTTGCCCTCGGCGCGACGCAGCCCACGTCCCAGCTGCTGGAGGAAAATTGTGGTGCTCTGCGTGGGCCGGAGCAGCAGGATGGTGTCCACCTGCGGCAGGTCCAGGCCTTCGTTGAAAAGGTCGACGGCGAAGATGCAGTTGATCTCCCGCCGGCGGAGCCTCTCCAGCGCCGCCGCGCGGTCGGCGTCGCCGGTGCTGCCGTCGACAGCAACGGAGGCTATGCCGGCGCGGTTGAACACCTCCGCCATGTAGTGGGCGTGCTGGACCGAGACGCAGAAGCCGATGGCCCGCATCTGGTCCGTGCTGGTGACCTTATCGCGGAGTTCGCGGATCACCTTGGCGGCGCGGGCGTCGTTGCCGGTGTAGAGGTTGTTCAGCTGTGCGGCGTCGTAGTTGCCGCGCTTCCACTCCAACTGGCTGAGGTCGACGTCGTCCGAGACGCCGAAGTAGTGGAACGGCACCAGCAGGTCGGCGTCCAGGGCATCCCAGAGGCGCAGTTCGCTGGCGATGCGGCCGTCGAAGAACTGCTTGGCGACGTCGATACCGTCGCCGCGTTCCGGCGTCGCGGTCAGTCCGAGGAGCTGCTGCGGCTGCAGGTGGTCCAGCATCCGGCCGTAGGTGGGCGCCATGGCGTGGTGGAATTCATCGATCACCACGACGTCGAAGAAGTCCGGTGCCAGCTGTTCAACGCCGAGGGATGACAGCGACTGGACGGAGGCGAATATGTGCTTCCACTGCCTGGGTTTGTGTTCCCCGACGTAGAGTTCGCCGAAGGCGCCGTCCTGCATGACGTCACGGTAGGTGCGCATGGCCTGTTTGAGGATTTCCTGGCGGTGGGCGACAAAAAGCAGTTTCAAGTCCCGCCCGGCCGCCTCGCAGAGGCGTTTGTAGTCCAGCGCCGCGATGACGGTTTTGCCGGTGCCGGTGGCGGCGACCAGCAGGTTGTGGTTGAAGCCCTTGAGCCGCTCGGCTTCCAGGTCTTCAAGCATCTCCTCCTGGTGGAGGAAGGGCTGGAACTCAAGGCCGGTGGCTGCCCCGGGGATTGCCGTCCGCCGGCCGCCGTTGCGTTCCAGGGCGGCGTCCAGCTTTTCGCCGTCGCGTTCCGGATCGTAACTTTGGAAGGCGCGCTGAGCCCAGTAGCTGTCGAAGGTGACCTCGAACTTGTTTAGTAGTGCCGGCGTGCCGACGGAGCTGAGCCGGACGTTCCATTCGAGGCCATCGAGGAGGGCCGCTTGGCTGAGGTTAGAGCTGCCAACGTAGGCGGTGTCGAAACCGGAGTTCCGGCGGAACAGCCATGCTTTGGCGTGCAAACGCGTGGCCTGGGTTTCGTAGCTGATCTTCACTTCGGCCCCGTACCTGGTGACGAGCTCGTCGATGGCGCGGCGTTCTGTGGCGCCCATATAGGTCGTGGTGATGACCCGGAGTTTGGCCCCGCGCTCTTTGAGCTGTTCAAGCGCTGGATGGAGCAAGCGGAGGCCCGTCCACCGGACGAAGGCGCAGAGCAGGTCCACGGTGTTGGCGGACTCGATCTCGGTACGGAGTTCCGCGGCGAGGTTCGGCTCGTCCTTGCTATTGGTGAGGAGTGCCGAGTCGCTCAGCTTAGTTGCGGGGCGGCGAAGGTTGCGGCGCTTCAGGGTGTCTGGGCGGTACAGGGACTGAAGCTGGGTAGGGCCTTCACTAATGCGGTCGCCGTGCTTCAACTCCTGGAGGAGTTTGTTTGCTAGGGCCACCCGTTCCGTGGGCCTGGCTGCTTCAAGGGCTTGGCGGACAGCGTCGGCGACGTGGCGGGAAAGAATATCCGGACTGTCGTCGTCATCAATGTCCGCGAAGACTGGCTCCAGGTCTGCCTCGCTATTTAGCAGACTCTCCAGTGCGTCCGTGTTTAGAATTTCGTACAAGCCCTCGGGCAACCGAGCCGCTGGCACTCCCCCAATGAAATTAGTCACTGGGCCAGGGTATTTGGTGGCAGTGACAAAGACCAAGCCCTGCATTATATGGGACATCCCTTAGCATGGCGAATGGCTATAACTCGCACCGGCACCGACACCGTATGTCGGTCTCTGCACCGGCCACCTGCGACCTCGACGCTGCATGGCAGCGACGCTTGTGGCGGCGTCAACAGCTACGTGCGATATGCCGATGCTGCCTCCCGGAAACTCGTGCGTTCAGACGTCAACTCTGAAGCCCACGCCTCGGCTGTTCCGCGAGGAACTCTCGACCAGAGCATCATGCGGGCGGAGACGGAGACTGCGGCTTTCCCCAGCAGCTTCTGTGCCTCGTCCGCCCGCTGCACGTCGCCATCCATGCGCAAAGACATGACCCTGACGGCCAATCCCCCCACCTCAGGAGGCCACTGCCGCAGTTCGTTGGCGAGCCGCAAGCTATCCAACTCCATCATGATCCTCGTAGCGGCGGCCTACGCTTGCATGACTAAAACCTGTACTGGCTCCCGACCGTTCGAGAGGCTGCGTGGAATGGCATCGACGGCTGCATTGAAGTCGCCAATGGCGGCAATTACGCGTCCTCTGGCATCGAGTTTCGACTGGTGCCCGTTCGTCAGCCGAACGACCATCAATGCCACCAGACCGCCGACGACTGCCGCTAGGAAAGATCCGATGACACCGCCCCAAAGCTGGAGGAGCCAAATCTCGTCGCTATTCATGCGGAATTTTCACCGTTTTGGCAACGACTGTCCCCGACTCCATATCTTCTCTGCCGAACATGCCGGCAAACAGGAGGAACAAATTGGCCAGGAGGAAGAACATGCTGATACCTACAAAAATTGTCGTGAAGAAATTGGGCGCCTTTGCGATCACAACCCACAGACAGAGCAGAAGAGAGACTATGCCGGCACCGACCGACAGCTCTGTCGCTTGCTTCAGGCGGTGACGCCATGTCGTGGACTGGATCTTCGCCGGGTTAAGCCGATCTTCCAGCGCAACGAAAATCAGGAGGACTGGAATGACCTGGGCAAGCAGTCCCGCCGCGTTGACATCAATTTCAAGTTGCATGGTGCGAAGCATACCGGCAGCCCTAAACACTCCGCCCGGCCACCCGCGATCTCTTTCCATGCATGGCCGAAATCCTGCAGGCCCTTACGATAGGAGGCCGCCAAGCGTTGCCGCGGAATCCCTTCGAATGCCGGTTCTGCGAGAAGCTCTATGCCTGCGTCCCATTACGTTTTGCGCCCGCAGAGGGCGGATCCCCGCGCGGGTTCTCCTTGCCGCGGCTTAAAGCTGGCTGAACCCAAGCTAGGCTAGTTCATCGACTGCCTTTCAGCGATAAAATGCCGCCCATAAAAACTCGAGGTAACCGTGACGCTCAATGCCCAGAAACTCGAAGTTGGATTGCTCGCGCACAACTTCTTCCCCAGGGTCGCCAAGCGCGGTGACGAGTTTCCACCTTGTTTTGTATCCGGCGCCTTCACTCCGGCTATCGCAAGCAAACTCAACTCCCTCCCCGTAAAGAGAACCGATGGATTTGGTGCAATTGCCGCTAGGGCTACACGCTATGATCTCGCGCCTCGAAATATGGAGATATCTCACCCTCGAGCATTCGCCGCTATCAGCCGACATCTGAAGACATCGTGGAATGAGTGGAAGCCGGTCCTCTCGAATCCGTCGAGCGCCATACGTGTGTCGGAACATGACGACGGCCGAGTCTTCTCCATGATCACAAGCCACGATTGGGAATCACTAGTCAAGCCAGATAGCAGGTTCCGGGCGCAGGTCGATGTCACCAACTTCTACGGCTCAATCTATACTCATGCATTCCCCTGGGCGGTTCATGGTCTCCCAATGGCTAAGGTGAACCGTGACGATAAGTCAGATTGGGTCAATCGGCTTGATTCTGTTCTCAGGCAGGCCCGGCGCCGTGAGACGACTGGTATTTCAACCGGCCCCGGAACCTCCGCGGTAGCTGGGGAGATACTACTTAGTCAAGTCGACCACGCCTTGCGGAAGCGGGGTTTCGACTTTGTCCGCTACATCGATGATTATGTCTTCGTCGCGGCGAACCGCGACTGCGCAGAAGCATTTGTGAGTGCCGTACGCGATGAACTCGCGCAGCTGAAACTTTCTATTCATCCCGGCAAGACGAGCATTAGGGAGATGCCGCTCGCGTCGTCGCCCCGATGGATGCGTCACTTTCGTTCAGCCTTGCGGGGGCCAAACACTCTGCACCGAATTCTGGATGCGCTGGATGATGCGATTGATCTAGCTGCTTCAGACAACGAGGACGGAGTCCTACGCTACGTACTGGTTGCGATCGAGGAGGCCCTAGCCGAGGATTCCTTCCCTCAGCACGCCCGCGGACCAATTGTAGATCGCCTTCTTCACATTGGATTTTTGCGACCGATTGCCATCGGGACTGCATGTCGACTCTTGGCCGTGATGGGCGTTTCGGAGGTGCAGGCCCGAGAATCTGAACTGAATGTAACTCTTCGGGAACATGCGAACGCACTTCGCACAGACGCCGCCACGTGGGTACTCCATACGCTGCTAACGAGCGGAATAAGCCCCTCGAAGGCCGCGGCTGACTCCATAGTCCAGGCAAGGGATTGTCTGATGATGGCTTTGTTGGCCGAGGATGCTTCCGGGCTGAAGAGTGTTAGTGGATTTATCGAAATACTTGAGGAAGAATCACCAACAGATTACCGCCGGGACGAGTATTGGCTGATCTACTATCAATTCGCTCTTCGAGGTAAGAGATGGTCCACAGTTCCCCAATCCTTCTATGCCGAGTTTGAACCGCTCCTAGATGACGAAGTCTCGTTCGTCGACCTAAGCGCGGTTAACCCGTACAAACCTTTTCACAAGGCTGAGGCTCCTCGACGACTAAACGGGGGTGGAATCTCGGGACGAGGACCGTACTCAGAATAGACTCAGGACTTTCGCTTCCGGATGTGAAAGCTCAGCCCGCCCGGCGCCGAAAGTTCTCGAGCGTCTGCTTTGAGCGACTCGTATCCCTAGGGATACGAAACGTATCTTCGACCCGGCAACCCCGCGGCGGTAATGCTCAAGTTTTCTCGGAATGGCGCGAGTTCGTAAGCAGGCGATTCCCATACCCCTTTCTCGAAATCTTCTCGTTGGATCGCTGCATCCCCGGATAGTTGGGAGGCCCGGCGGAGCCTCCGAGACGAAAATTAGTCGGTCATACACATGTTTCGATGCGACAGCAGTCCACCTACCGCCAGCAGGCGGATCATTTGGCCGCCGGCGTCGGACGCCGATGGCATCTACTCGGATCGCGGGTAAGTTGGGGCCCGAGCCTGACGAATTCGATCGGTCGCTCGACGGGGGTTCGACGGTTTCCTCGGTGAGGGTGGTGACGGCGTCGAACCCCAGGAACGAGTAAGCGGCGATGGCGCGCCGGCGGAAATGGTGGTGAAGCTGGAGGTGTCGGCAAAGCATTGCGGAGGGCGCCCCCCGCCAGACCGGACGCGCCCTCCGCGTGCACCGAACCCGCGAGGTGGGTCCGCATCCCCTGATTCAGTCGATCAGCACCGGGGCCTTGGCACGCTCCGCGGATTCCACCACCGGCACAACCTTCCGGTTCCGGTGATGCATCCAGTTCGCCACCGCCAGTAGCGCCACGAGGGCGAACGTGCTCAGGAGCTGGGGACGGGAGTCCTCGCCGATGAATCCCACCGTGAAGATCGCCGCGAGGATGAGCAGACCCATGCCCGTGAGCCACGGGAAGCCGGGCATCCGCAGGGGAAGTTCCGTTCCGTCGCGGTCGGCGCGGAGGCGCAGCGCGAGCTGGGCCAGGAGCGCGGACGTCCACACCAGCAGGCAGGTCGAGCCCACGATGTTGAGCAGGACGGGAAGGACCATCTCGGGGAAAGCCAGCTCCAGCACAACCGTGACCACGCCGAAAGCGACGCTGGCCAGGACTGCGACAACCGGGACCCGGGCCTTGGACACCGAGGCAAGCAGGCGTGGCGCTTCGCCGCGCTCGGCAAGGGAGTACGCCATCCTTGAGGCGCCGTAGAGGTTGGCGTTGAGGGCGGAGAGCAGTGCCGCTACGGCCACCAGGGTGATGGCGGTGGCTGCGCCGGGCATGCCGGCGGCGTCCAGCACCGCGGCGAACGGGCTCTTCAGCCCCGCCGAACCTACCGGAACCACCGCCGCGATGACGAAGATCGCACCGATGTAGAAGATGAGGATGCGCCACAGCACCGTCCGGACTGCCTTCTTCACACTGCGGGCCGGTTCCGCGGTTTCAGCTGCCGCCACGGACACGATCTCGGTGCCGCCGAACGCGAACGCCACCACGAAGAGTGCGGTGGCGATCCCGGCGAAACCGTCGGGTGCGAAGCCGGCACCGGTGAAGTTGGTCAGGCCCGGCGACTGGACGCCCGGCAGCCAGCCGAAGAGCAGGGCAGCGCCCACCAGGAGGAACCCGACGATTGCCGCCACCTTGAGCAGGGCGAACCAGAACTCGAACTCGCCGAAGTTCTTCACACTGGTGAGGTTCACGGCGGTGAGCACCACGATGAACACGAAGGCCATCAGCCACACCGGCAGGGCCGGGAAGATGGTGGCTAGCAGGCCTGCCGCACCGAGCGCTTCGGCCGCGATGACCACCACGAGCTGCAGCCACCAGAGCCAGCCCACCGTGGCACCGGCCACCGGCCCGTAGGCCTTGGCGGTATAGACGGAGAAGGCGCCGCTGTCCGGGTTGGCGGCGGCCATTTCGCCGAGGGCCCACATCACCAGGATGATGAGGGTGCCGGCCACGAGGTAGGAGATCAGCACGGCCGGGCCCGCGGCCTGGATGCCTGCGCCGGAGCCGATAAAGAGGCCCGCGCCGATGGCGCTACCGAGCCCCATCATGGTGAGCTGGCGGGGTTTAAGGGCCGCGCCGAGGGCGCGGGCAGACGTCTTTGTCTGTTGTTCCATGAGGATTCCTCTGGTTGTAGGCGGAACGGGTTGGTAAAGGGTCAGTGAGTGGTCAGGCCGCGTGGGCTGCCAGGAGCCCGAGCACGCGGTCGTTGGAGGCGGGATCGGCAACGGTGATCCGCATGCCGTCGCCCTGGTACGCCCGGACCATGATGCCGGCGGCGTCAAAGGCGTCCACCAGCCTCGCCAGGAGGCGGTCATCCGCACGGATCCACAGGAAGTTGCCCTGGCTCGCCTGCAGTTTCCAGCCCTGCGCTTCCAGGAGCGCTGCCATCCGTACGCGCTCCTGCTTGACGGCGGTCACCCGCGCTTCCATCTCCTCCCCGGCGTCCAGCGACGCGATGGCAGCCTTCTGGGCCAGCGCGCTCACCGAAAAGGGAAGGGCGGTCCGGCGCAGTCCCTCAGCAATATCGGGCGCCGCCACGGCGTATCCCACGCGCAGGCCGGCGAGTCCGTACGCCTTCGAGAAGGTGCGCAGGATGCAGACGTTCGGGTACTGGCGGTAGAGCGCCAGGGAATCGGGGCCGCTGCCCGCTTCGGCGTATTCCACGTAGGCCTCGTCGATCACCACAAGGACGTCGGAGCGGACAGACCGCAGGAAGGCCTCGATACGTTCGTGGCTGATCGGGACGCCGGTGGGATTGTTCGGGGTGCAGAGCAGGATCACCTTCGTGCGGGCAGTGACGGCCGCGGCCATGGCGTCAAGGTCGTGCCCCTCAGCGCCGTCCAGCGGGATGCGGACCGGCAGGGCGCCTGCCAGCTCAACCAGGATGGGGTAGGCCTCGAATGAGCGCCAGGCGAAGATCACTTCATCCCCGGCGTCGCACAGTCCGGTGATGATCTGCTGGAGGACGCCGACGCTGCCGGGTCCCGCCGCGACTTCTCCGGCCGTGACGCCGAGGTGGCGGGCAATCCGTTCACGGAGTTCGACGGCGGCACTGTCAGGGTAGCGGTTCATCGTGCCGGCCGCTGCGGCCACCGCAGCGGCGGCAGCGGGCAGTGGCTCGTAGTGGCTTTCGTTGCTGGCGAGGGCTGCGATGTCCCTGCCGGCGCTGCGCCGGCCCGGGACGTAGGGCGGAAGTCCGGCCACCGCGCCACGAAGGGTGGGAAACGCGGTGTCCGGTGCGGTCAGGAGCTGATCACGGGTCATGAATATCGATCATGATTGTGACCCCGCCCACAATGCAAGATACCCTCAAACCATTGGGACTTCTGCTCAACTTCTACTCTCCGTGGTGAAAATATGACCATCCCGAACCCTCGCGCCCTGGATTCCCTCGACGGCAGGATCATCATGGCCCTCGACAAGGATCCCGAAGCCAGCGCCCTGGCACTTTCGCGGACGCTCGGCGTCGCACGGAACACGGTCCACGCCCGGCTGGCACGGCTCGAGCGCAGCGGCGCCCTCCGCTCCTTCAGCCGGAGGCTGGATCCCGCCGCGCTTGGCTATGACCTGATGGCTTTCCTCTCACTGTCCATCAGCCAGACGCGAACGGGCGCGGTGGAAGACGGACTCGCCGCGATCCCGGAGGTCATCGAGGTGCACGCGACCACCGGGGACGCGGACCTCATGGCCAAGGTGGTGGCCCGCAGTACGGCCGATCTCTACCGCATCACCAACGAGATCCTGGAAATCGAGGGGATCCAACGGACCAGCACGGCCATTTCCGTACTGGAACTCATGCCGCCCCGCTACGACGGCCTCCTGAGCCGGCTCTCCGAACAGGAATCCCGCCCTTCGAGGTAAATCCACGTGACGCACGCCACAAGTGGTCATATTTTCAGTTACATCCGCCACTCTTGCCAAATATCCCAATGAAACTCGCCTCTCTTGCCTATCTAGGGACCAGCGCAGAAGATTCCTGCATGACTACTCTTACCGTCTCCGGCCGCGTGGCGCAGGTTCTCAGCAGCTACATCAGCGATGTCTTCGGCGTGATGGGCAACGGAAACGTCTACTTCCTGGACGCCGCGGAAAAGCTGGGCCTCAGCTTCTCCGCCGTCCGCCATGAAGGCGCCGCCATCGCCGCGGCCGACGCCTACTACCGGACGTCAGGACGTCTCGCAGCGGGCACCACCACCTATGGCCCCGGCTACACCAATGCACTCACCGCCCTCGCAGAGGCGGTCCAGGCACAAATCCCCGTGGTGCTGGTCACCGGGGACGCTCCGAGCGGCGGCGCCCGGCCCCAGGACGTGGACCAGACGGCCATCGCCGCGGGTCTCGGCGCGGCCACCTTCACCGTGACCCGCGACGCTGCGGGCTCCATCACGCAGCAGGCGGTGCAGTACGCACTCACTAAGCGCACCGCCGTCGTGATTGCCATACCCTACGATCTCGCGGCACTCGAGGCGGCCGACGAAGAGCTTCCCGCGCCGCTGGCACCGGCGGTGAGTGACGACGTCGACGGCGGCCTGCGGCAGGTTGCCCGCCTGCTCGCCGGGGCGAAGCGGCCGCTGATCCTCGCCGGCCGCGGTGCGCATCTCGCCGGCGCCGGCCCGGAGCTCCGGGAGCTCGCCGACCGCCTCGGCGCGCTGACCGCCGGAACCGCCCTGGCGCTCAACCTCCTCCAGGGCGACGGGTATCTCGGCGTCGCGGGCGGCTTCGGCACGGACACCGCGGCCGGGCTCATGGGTGAGGCCGATGTGGTCCTCGTGGCCGGGGCAAGCCTGAGCCCCTTCACCATGCGGTTCGGGCACCTGCTCGGCCCGGACAGCACGGTCATCCAGATCGACGCCGCCCTGCAGCCGACGCACCCCCGGGTGGACACGTTCGTCAGCGCGGACGTGAAGTCTGCTGCGGGACGCATCCTGACGATGCTGGATGTCCCGGCCTCGCCGGACGCCAGCCCCGCAGAAGCCTGGCGCGCGGAAGCCCGCAAACGCCTGGCCGAGGGACCGGCCCACCATCCAGGCTCAGCGGAGACCCCGGACGGCCGGCTGGACCCGCGCTCCCTTGCCACGGCACTGGATGCGGTGCTGCCGGAGCGCCGCACGGTGGTCCAGGACGGAGGGCACTTCGTCGGCTGGGCACCCATGTACTGGCGCATCCCGAGGCCGCAGGACCTGGTCATGGTGGGGACCGCCTACCAGGCCATCGGGCTGGGCCTTGCCAGCGCCGTCGGGGCAGCCCGCGCAGTGGAGGACGGCCGCACTCTGGTGCTGGCCTCCGGCGACGGCGGTTTCCTGATGGGCCTGTCCGACCTCGAATCGCTGATTGGTGCGGCCAGCAGCGCCGTCGTCGTGATCTACAACGATGCCGCCTACGGAGCCGAAATCCACCAGTACGGCTCCCAGGGCCTGACCGAAAAGCCCATGCTGATCCCCGAGGTGGACTTCAGCGGCATCGCCCGCGCGCTCGGTGCCGAATCCGCGATCATCCGCTCGCTGGCGGATCTTTCCGCGCTCCAGGACTGGATCGACGCCGGCGCCAGGGGAACCTTCGTGGCCGACTGCCGGATCACGTCGAGCGTCCGGGCCCCGTGGCTGAGCGAGTGGATGCAGGCCTCGCAGGCCGCGAAGGCGGCGGTGGCCGGCTAACGGAATTCACAGGTCCGCGGCCTACCATGTTCCACATGAAGGCTGCCCGGGACGCACGCTCTGCCGCCGTTGTGATCAACGCCGGATCACGCCGAGGGGCGGCACCCGAACTTGCCGTGGACACCCTTCGAAAGGCAGGCGTGCCCATCTCCGCCGTGCACCGCGTGCTGTCCGGGGCGGACCTGGCCGGGACGCTTGACCGGGCGCTTGCGGACGGGCACGACCTGATCGTTGTCGGCGGCGGCGACGGGACGGTGTCCTACGCCGCCGGCCGGGTTGCTGGCAGCAACGTTGTGCTCGGCGTTCTTCCGCTGGGCACCGCCAACGACTTCGCCCGCACGCTGGAGATACCCAACAATCTGGCCGAGGCGTGCGCCACCGTCGCCGAAGGCAAGGTGGTGGACATCGACCTCGGCCGGGCCAACGGTGAGCCGTTCCTCAACGTCGCATCCGTGGGCCTCTCGGTGGCGGTTACCGAAGCGCTCAGCCCCCGCTTGAAGCGGTACATCGGGCCATTGGCCTACGGCATCGCCACGCTTCGGGCTTATGCACGACATAAGCCGTTCCGGGCCCGCCTCGAGTTCCCCGAGGGGGACCACGAACCGCTGGAGCTCGAGGATCTGCTTCAGGTGGCGGTCGGCAACGGCCGGCATTACGGCGGCGGCAACACGGTCTCCCCCACCGCAGGGATCGACGATCACACCCTTGACATCTACGCAATTCTGGCCGGCCCGCTCCGGGAGCATGTGAGTATCGCACGGCTGCTCAAGGACGGAAGCTTCATCGAACACGACCGCGTGTACCACCTGACCACCAGGCGTGTCCGGCTGGTCACCGACCAGCCGCTGCCGGTGAACCTCGACGGCGAGATCGCGACCACCACGCCCACCGACTTCACCGTCCAGCGCAACGCCGTCCACGTGGTGGTGCCCCAGAGCAGCACCAGCGCGTTGTTCGACGGACCGGGAGCCTAGGCCCCTCCTGAGGGCGTTGTTACCGATTACGTAAACCGTTTGCGTAACACGGTCCGGCCAGCACAAGGGAGGAGGAACAGTGGTCACCATCCGCGATGTCACCAAGCACGCCGGCGTCTCCCCGGCCACCGTCTCCCGGGTTGTCAACGGCTGGTGGGCTACTCCGACGAAACCCGGGAACGCGTCGAGACCGCAGTCATGAGCCTCAGCTATGAAACGGACTACCTCGCCCCCCATGGTCTCGGACGCCCCGGCCTCGCAGGTCATGCAGGGCGTGGCTGGACCGTAGGGCAAACCTGCGAAGGGAATGATGAGCGCCCAGCGGAGTTACACAAACATTTAGAGGCTAAGAGATTTTTGTAATCCTGCGGCGGGATGGCCAGCATTTGCCGCCTGCCCGCTGACGCTTGTCTCCGTTCGACATCCGAAGCAACGAAATCGAATCCATGCCATAAACTCCCCTTGACGCAGGTTCGCGTCATTGATCTGGGCACTCATCAACGTAGCTGATGGGCCAAAAACATGGGGATTCTAAATTGAATAGAAAGCAATCGCTCGCGTCGCTTTTTGGCAAGCGCGAGGAGCCCTCGCCGTGGCAGTCACCGGGCTCATCCTTCGATGCACCAACGCCACCGAAGAAGCCAAAAGTCTCAACATTCGTCGTCGGAGCGCTTGTTCTTTTGGCCATGTGGTTGGGCTTCGCCAGCGGCGGGTTGGGTGGGGCACTAATATTCCTCGCCATCTCTGCGGCACTGACCGGCCTTTATGTTGCGGTCACGGGCCGCGGCTCCTGGGCACGGCTGCCAGGCAAACGAAAAGTTGGCGGCATCGTCCTGGCCGCCTCTCTGGTCGTCATGGTGGCCGGCGCGGTAACCCTGCCGCCTCCGTCGGCAGAAAGCCTTGCCGCCCAAGCGGCTTCTGAAAATGCCAAGCGGGCAGAAGAAGCGTCCCGCGCCTCAGCGCAGTCGCCGTCGGCCACTCCTTCACCCACGCCGTCCCCGACGGACACCGGGGAACCGCTCGACCCCGACAGGCTCACGGAACTCGCCGCAGGCGTCAGTTACACCGCCCCGAAAAGCCAACCAGCCTTCGGAACCAAGGCCGTGGATCTCCTCGCCCTTCTCCCTGTCAAGGACACTGCCTCTTCACCCGGGTACAGCGCCCGAGCCATGTACGGGCAGGCCTGGGCAGATGTTGACCGGAATGGGTGCGACACCCGGAACGACATACTCAAGCGAGACCTGACCAAGGTCGAATTTGTCGACAACTCGACCTGCAAGGTGGAGCGCGGCATCCTTGCACCCGATCCCTACACGGCTACGACAATCAATTTCCAGCGGGGTCCCGACACCAGCAGCGCCGTGCAGATCGATCATGTTGTCGCGCTCGGTGACGCATGGATAAAGGGTGCCCAGCAGCTCACCGGCGTGCAGCGCATGGCTTTCGCCAACGATCCCCTGAACCTGCAGGCAACCGATGGCCCGACAGATGTCAAGAAGGGCGAAAGCGATGCGGCGGCCTGGCTGCCGCCGAACAAGAGCTATCGCTGCGAATACGTTGCCCGGCAGATCGCCGTCAAAGCGACCTATGACCTGTGGGTAACGCAGACCGAACACGACGCGATGGCGGCCGTCCTTAATGATTGCTCCGGCCAGTTGGTTCCGACCAATGAAACTGAAGCTGAGGTTGTCGTGGCGGCTGAGGAGGAAGCTACCCCCGCGGCCGAAGCGGCGGTCCCGGCCCCTAAGCCCTTGGCACCCGCACCGTTTGTTGCGCCCGCGCCCGCCCCCGCGCCTGCTCCTAAACCCGCTCCGGCGCCCGCACCCGCGCCTAAACCCGCTCCCGCACCTTACGTGCCGCCGGCGCCGGCCGCGGCCTACTACCCGAACTGCGCAGCGGTGAAGGCTGCCGGGGCAGCTCCGATCTATGCTGGCCAGCCCGGCTACCGTCGAAGCCTGGACCGCGATGGCGACGGAGTCGGCTGCGAAAAGTAGAGACCATCGTGGGCTAGATGGCCGCACATTTCGAAGCTCGGAAAAGTAGATATCAGGCATGAGGAACCCCCGTTTGTCATTGTGACTAACGGGGGTTCTTAGCGAACAAGACATTCCTCACCACCACCAGTGGCGGGCAACGACGCTTCATTACTTTGCTGCCGCTTACAGCGGTTTACAGCTATAGGTGCGTCATGTGTTTCGGGACGAGTCACAATCACAGTCAATATACGGGGCCCAGGACAAAGCGTCGCAGCCTGCGGATAGGATAGTGCCACGAAGTCTTGGGGGATAACTTCCGGGATGTTTTTTCGCCGTCCTGCCGTCGTTGACCGGACAGGACCCGTCATTCCAGGAGTTGTTCCAGCTTGATCCTCAAGACATTCGGATGGTCGTTCGCGGTCACCATCATTGCGTTAGTGGTCGCTTTTCTTTATGGCGGGCCCGAAGCGCTCATCCTCTGCATCATCCTGGGCATTCTTGAAGTCAGCCTGAGTTTCGACAACGCGGTCGTCAACGCCCGAATTCTGGAGCGGATGAACGCGTTCTGGCAGAAGATGTTCCTCAGCGTCGGCATCATCATTGCCGTGTTCGGCATGCGCATCCTGTTCCCGCTGCTGATCGTCGGCGTCACAGCGGGCCTGAACCCCGTGGAAGCCGTCACCCTGGCGATGGAAAAGGGTGACCCGCATACCCCCGGCAGCTACGGGTACCTGCTGCACGAGGCGCACCCGCAGATCGCGGCCTTCGGCGGAATGTTCCTGCTGATGCTGTTCCTGGACTTCATCCTCGCGCACCGTGACATCAAGTGGATCAAGTTCCTTGAAATCCCGCTGGCCAGGCTGGGCAAACTCGAGGGCGCATCCCTGATCGCAGGCATGGCCGCGCTGGCCATCGCCGGCGCCGTCTCGGGTGAGAAGCAGGGCATCGTGCTCCTCTCGGGCCTGCTGGGCATGATCACGTACTTCCTGGTGAACGGCCTCGGCAACCTCTTCGACGTCGATGCAGACGGCGACGTCGACGCGGCGGACGCGGACCGCGTGGTTCACTCCGGTCCCTCCGGTTCCGCCAAACTGGCCGGCAAGGCCGCCTTTATGCTCTTCCTCTATCTTGAGGTCATCGACGCGTCCTTCTCGTTCGACGGCGTGATCGGTGCCTTCGCCATCACCTCGGACCCCATCATCATTGCTCTGGGACTGGGCTTCATCGGCGCCATGTTCGTCCGCTCGCTGACCGTTTTCCTGGTCCGGGAGGGAACGCTGGACGAATACGAATACCTGGACCACGGCGCGCACTGGGCCATCGGCGCACTGGCGGTCATCCTGCTGATCACCATCGTGACCCCGATCAACGAAATCATCACCGGCCTCATCGGCGTGGTCTTCATCGGCGCCGCCTTTACCGGATCGATCCTGCGCAACAAGAGTAAGAGCGTCGCCGATCCGGTCGAAGTGCTTGAGTCCGCGGACGCAAACAACTAGCTCGTTACCAGCAAACAAAAAGCAACAACCACCACTAAGAAATGCGAGAAAATCAATGGGTTTGAGTTTGCAAAAAG
This sequence comes from Arthrobacter ginsengisoli, assembly GCF_031456935.1. Classification (NCBI taxonomy): domain Bacteria; kingdom Bacillati; phylum Actinomycetota; class Actinomycetes; order Micrococcales; family Micrococcaceae; genus Arthrobacter; species Arthrobacter ginsengisoli. Next base: position 53,651 of record NZ_JAVDVQ010000012.1, read on the forward strand.
GCCAGACATTATCTCTGACGAAGCAGAACGGCGATTCGATGACGAATGTCCGTTTGGGTCTCGGCTGGGACTCTGCAGTTCCGGCCAAGAAGGGGTTTTTCGGCGGAAAGAAGACCGTTGAGATCGACCTGGATGCCTCGGCCGTCATGTTCGCCGCCGACGGCAAGCACCTGGACACGGTCTTCTTCAACCAGCTCACCAGCAAGGACGGCTCCATCCGCCACACCGGGGACAATCTCACCGGCGCCGGCGACGGCGACGACGAGACCATGATGGTCAACCTGCCCGCCGTCTCACCGGCTGTCCAGCACATCGTGTTCGTCATCACCAGCTACAGCCAGCAGACCTTCAACATGGTCGAAAACGCGTTCTGCCGGGTCATCGACGACTCGGCCGCGGGCAGCCCGGAAGTTGCTCGATACGACCTCACCGAGTCGGGCCCGTACACCGCCATGGTCATGTCGAAGCTTTCACGGAACGGCAACGCCTGGACCTTCCAGGCGATCGGCACTCCGGCCAACGGCCGCACGCCCGGGGATGTCCTCGGCGCCGCAGCCTCCGCCCTCTAGTCCAACGGGACCAGCGTTCTTTAGCCCTCTTGAACGTACACACCAAACTGAAGGAGAACCTCTTGTCTACCCTGACTCTCAGCAAGGGCAGCAACCTGTCCCTGACCAAAGCCGACCCGGGACTCCGCAAAGCCATGATCGGTCTTGGCTGGGACCCGCGGACCACCGCCGGCGAGCAGTTCGACCTCGACGCTTCTGCGCTCTTAATTGGAGCTAACGGCAAGGTGCGCTCGAATGCCGACTTCATCTTCTACAACCAGCTTGCATCCCCGGACGGTTCGATCGTTCACCAGGGCGACAACCGCACGGGCGAAGGCGAGGGCGACGACGAGCAGGTGCTGATCGACCTCGACGCCGTCGCGCTGGACATCGAGAAGATCGTCATCGTGGTGTCGATTGACCAGGCAGAGGCCCGCCGCCAGAACTTCGGCCAGATCCGCGACGCTTTCTGCCGGGTTGTGAACCAGGAGACCGACAACGAAGTGGTCCGGTACGACCTCACCGAGGACGCGTCAGCCGAAACCTGCATGATATTCGCGGAGATCTACCGCCACGACGGCGAGTGGAAGTTCCGTGCGGTCGGCCAGGGCTACGCCTCCGGCCTCCGTGGCGTCGCCACGGACTTCGGCATCGCGCTGGACTAGAAGCGGGGGGCGGTCCGGGAAAACCCGGACCGCCGCTACCTCAACGCTCTTCCTTCTCCATCACTCCCGGACGGGCGCCGGCCTCGACGTCGGCCTCAAAGCGCCCTCCCGCCTGCGCAGCTCGTGACCAAGCCCAGATCCCCGAAATTGGTCACACGTTCGTGGTGTCATATTGCTCCGGTCAGGCTCAGGACCCACTTGGCGGGATCCAGGCACCGGAAGGGGGCTATCCCCCGCGGGTGGACGGATTCCCCGCGCGGGGCCTCCCCCAGAGCCGACACAGCGAAGAAGCGGTACGGTATCGCCTTTCCGCTGTGGGGATTCTCCAGGCTGAGGACCAGCCGGCCGGCGTTAAGCTTGTGCAGCAGGCTGCGGACCTCCTCGTGCAGGAGCTCGCCGTCGTCCTGCTGGTACTCCGCGCTCTCAAGGCTCGGATCCCGGAGGAACGCAGCTCCCGAGTTGGACATGATGGACTGCCAGTCAACGTCCTCGACGTTCCGCAGCTCGTGCATGGCATCGAACTTGGACAGGATGACCGCCAGGCGCGGAGTGGCAGCTCCGATGATATTCATCAGGTTTCCCAACACCGTGTGCGGGTCACCGCCGAGCTGGCGCTGGGTTGGAATCAGGTCCTGCAGCTTGGCACGGATCTCCGGAACTGCCATCGGGTCAAACATGAAAAACACGGCGTCGGCGTTGGCCAGGAATTGCAGTGGCGTCGTGTCAGCGGGAGGCCTTTCCATATCTTCGCCGGCGACATCGCGGATCACCAGGAACCTCCGGGCCCCGTTCAGGATGCCGAGACTGAAGATCAAGGGTTCGCGCTGATAGGAACTGTCCGTGATAGCACTCGGCGTCGGGGGCATCAGACCGCGTGACTCATACAGGGGTTTCTCGTAAATGTCCGTATAGTTCTCGCGCGTGCGGGGGTCCGCGAATTCCACGGTGCTGTTCATCTTGGCCATCAGCTGATCCAGCTGCTTCACCAGAACGGCGATATAGAGGGACTTACCGGTGGCGCGGGATCCGTTCATTGCCACACACGTGGCCTGACCGTCGCGCCAGCCAGGCAGCAATTCATGATGGCACCGCACACAGGCTTCCTGGACGGCTTGCTTGCACTCGGAGCAGCTTGTGGGAACTTCGGGTGCCCAGTTCTTGCCCGCGTTGGCGGGGCGCAGCCGATAGATCAGCGGCCCGTTTTCTACGTCTCTGCCGGCGTAGCGCCCCGCGACATCGTCACGTTCGGTGGGGCACCGTCCGGATCGGCAGATCCACAGATAGCCATCCTCGGGCAGGTGCTGGAAACAACCAGGGCAACGGGTCATAGCGTAACGCCTTCCAATAGCTCCGAGCTCGCGCTGAGGCAAGGCTGAAGCAATGATCTAACCAGGCCACGCAACACGTGCGGTTCACCCAACAAATGGCTTTCAAGGTTTGCACCCGAACGTGCCGGTTCCACCACGGTGTGCGAAACCGAGGTGCCACCGAGCAGTTGCCAGGCTGCCTCCGGCGTGACCGCAATGATGTGGCGTACTTCGCCCGGCTCCCCCAAAATCTCCAGCTCTTGGATGTCCGCCGGCAAAGAGTCCGTCAGTAGATAAACGATCGTGCCCGCCGCAGGACTGAGGTTCTCAGGCCGGGGGAAGGCGGAACGGAAACTGCTGGAAGGCACCAGAGCCTGATGTGCGGCGACGACGCCCGCCGGGAGTGAGGCCAGGTCGTGCGGTGGAACAGGATGAACGGAGCCGTCGACGACGGCGGCGCGCACCTGATCGCCGCCCGCTATCACCTGTGCTATTCCGGTCAGCACCTGTACCAAAGCGCTCACGGTGCCGTCCCGCACCAGGTTGACAGCCGAGCCGGATCCGTCCAAGGCCACCATCACGTTGAAGGCAGCGGCTTCGTCCAGCCATTGAAGTCCCAGAACTTCCCGCGTCGCCACGCGGGCGGCGTTTCCGAGCGGGCCCAGATCGGCGTCCTCCTGGTGATGTGCCACCCGGAGGATCAAGTTCTCCCCGACGCGTTCCACCGAGATCAGGTCCTTCCGCTCCAGGCCGGATACATCAATCGGCACCAGCACGGCGCGCTGCGGATCCAAGGACGCGTTGTCCTCCACGGACACGGCTAGGTGCAGAACGGTGGGCGACGGAAACCGTTCCTGGCCCAAGGGGAACACGGAAACCACCGTCAGCTCCTCAACGGCCGGCAAGATAATCCCGTCCGGGGGGCGGACCACCGATTCCAGCCGGCGGCCGTTCTGCCCGGCTTCAAGCCTGGCCAGTGATGCTCCACCCTCGACACGCAGTGTCAGGCGGAGCGGGCGGACCCGGAGCTGGACTTCGCTCGTGCCCTCCAGTATGTATGTGGGCATCATCGATCCTTTCTCATTGCGGACATGAATCCGCCGAAACGCGTGGGCTTTGCAGTATCCAGCTCGGTGGACCCAGCGTCCTGGCGGAGCTTTTTCCACCATTCCCGGGAAAACTTCTGGCGCTCCTCATAGATCTTTTCCACAAGGCGTTCGGATCCGGTGTTGAAGCTTCGGTTCCAGTTCTTAGCCAGGATCGCGTCACACATGGACTGCGGATCTGTCTGGCCTGTCCGGATGGCATGGCGGATGGGAACTTCGAGCAGCGGTATGCGATCGGTCCCGGCAAATACGGTCATGCCGGACATGAAATCGCCTGGAACGTCCTCCGCGCCCGGATAGCCGGGCGCTGTCTCAATGGCGAGGCGGGTCAGTTCCTGTATTTCTGCTTGGCCCAGTACCCGGGTATCCACGGAGGTTTGAAGGAATTCAAAAACTCCATCGGCCGGAACGGAAACATAATCCGTTACATGGCTCTGCACTTCCCTGGGGAGCTCCAAGCGGCTCCGAGGATTGGCGACGGCGATCACTGCAGCCTTGATTACCAGCGCTCGTAGTTCCTGCGCTAGGCGGCCGTCAACGACCTTCATTGCATGCTCGGCCGCGCTCAGGATCCAGTCAGCGCCGGCCCGCGCTTCATCCGGGGAGCCACTCGGCACCGAGAACTTGGCGGCGCGCCGGAGTTGGGCAAACCGCACCTCCGGGGATCCGGGGGCATTGGGCTCACGGTCCTGTACAACGTCGATAAGCTCAGCCAGCGGCTCGGACCATTCCTCCGTCAACAACGCCGGAGGGAAGAAACCAGAAAGCATCTCGCCGGGAAATCTGAGTTCGAGAAACAGCAGCTCGGCAGAACGCCAAGGAGGCTCAAAGCTAAATACCTGAGCCACGACGGAATCCGACACGACGTCGATTTGTCTTGGTTCCAAGACCCCCGTCGCCGCCACCACCCGGACTCCATCAATGTGACCCTGCCCGTTCCGGCACGACCAGATGGCTTGCTCAACGGCCATTGCAGGCACGGCGGCGTACGGCTCCGAGAACATGCTGGAGACTGCCGAGGCAGGGAACGCGCCAAATAGCCAGTCGCAAAACGCCGGGGGAAGCCGGTTACCGGCCGGCTCGGAAAGGAACCTCGCACTGTTTTGAACCGCTGCCAGAACCTCCTGTCGCAGGGGGTCTGCCAGAAGAGCCCCCGCCTCGAAAACAAACCTTTTTGCCCGTTCGTCGTCATCGACAACCTGAAAGAGTGTTCGCTCGAGGATCTCTGCGATGGCATCGTCGACGGATTCACCGGAACCGTCCCCTGCACTAACGAGGCCAGCGCGGTGGATGAAATCCAAGATTCTGAGGGCCCTGGTGGGGAGCTCGGACGATTTCTCCCCGGTAAACTTATGCTGCAGCGTCAGGATCGCCGCCCGCGCGGCCTGTCGCAGTGCCCGGGTGCTGAACTCCGCGCGGTAATCCGACGGTAGCGGGACAGGGCCGGGTCGGGCCAACCAGTCATCGTCCTCGAGCGACCGCTGCACATAAGTCTGAATCAAAACCTGCCGCATCAGAGTGGATGCATTGTCCCGCTCAAGTTCAGCCCACGCCTCGCCTGCGGAGTCGCCGCGACTCCACTGCATGGTGGCCCGCGCCAGCTGCATCAGTTCCTCATCCCCGGCCAAGGAATCCGGCGAGTGGCGCGCGACCACGGCCGCTGCCTCGGCCTCGTAGTCGCCGAAGAGATCCGGCAGAAGCAGGGCGGCCATCGCAAGAGCCCAGCTCGGCTCCTGCCCGGTATCGCCGACCCGGACCGCAACGTCATCCATCATGGAAGTGGCGGCAGCAAATGTTGCCCGATCCACCAAAGCAGCTTGGGCCAGTGCCGACCAGTGGGTCGGCTCAATCAGGGAACCCGCTTGGGCTTGATGTGGCCGGCCGCCCACTTCGCCAAGGTCTGGCACTTCGTGTTCATCCAGGATGATGAATCCGGAGTGCTTTGGGAGGGCGTCGGCGTCGGCCCGTGGCACACCGACCAGATGCACGCCCCGGTCGAAAACGGCGTCGAGCCCTGCAGCCCGTTCGTACACTGAAAAGTTCATTTGCCGGACCCATCCGGCGGGCGCCAGCCGGCTCACCGCCGCGATCCACAGGGCGGCGGACTCCGCAGAGTCGGTAATCAGGACCACGCCAGGGCCGCCGTTCAGTGCAGCCGAGACTGCGTCCAGCAGCGCACTGAGTAGCCCGACCCGCCATTCGGTCTGGTCAAAGAGGAAATCGAGAACATCCTGCCGGCCCAAGGATTCCCCAAAGGACGGGATGGCGTCCTCCCGCAGCACGGCCTCGCGCACCTGGTCCTGCCCAAAGGGACACAACAGTCCAGGGGAACGCCAGATCTCGATCGGCCGAACTGCCGGCGTCGGCTGCGCCGTGTCCCGATCCAGCAGGACGTGGCTGAAGACGTTCCCGGGCCTGCCGGTGGCGTCCCGGCCCGCCATGGTGCTGTGCCAGTAGGCGCCACGGCCCCTGCCGTCGGCAATGTAGGTCAGGCGGCGGGGCATGGCTTCCAGCTCGGCCGCATTGGGAAAAGAACCCAGTGGAGTTGCGGAGTCGAACCTCGTGACAATCCTCTGCCGCAGCGACTCGATCTCGGCGTCGCTGAGCCCGCCCGCCGTGCTCATCACCTGCCAGCCGCCGGCCCCGTTGTCCGGGTCGAAGGATGTATAGGTCAATTGACCCCACCGCGGCGTGACCGGTGGCGGACCTGTCGAGTTATCGGCCACCAAAGAACCTCTTGCCCCTGCTCGGCGCACCGGTCAAGCGAAGGGTCTCCACGAGCGGATCGAGAAGCGCTACATGGCGCAGGACATCCACCGGCAGATCGGCGAACAGGCGGACGAATCCACCCGTAGGGTTGACCTCCGCTGCCCACGACCCGGGATCGGTTTTCCACGCAACGGGCCCGTCGGGCCCGGAGCCGCCGGGCGTGAACCGGCGTGAGGGAGTCGAAGTGCCGTCAACCGCCGGCACCATGTTCAACGCCGTCCCGTCCCGGGTGGTCAGCGGCAGCCGGTCGGGGTTGTAGACCAGCACGAAGGCGGGCATGTTCACGCCTGCCTCTGAGGTCTGCACGCTGACGGAGACACCAGTCACCTTCCCGAGGAAGCTCTTTGCCTCCACGACCTGGTAGTTCAGCCGCAAAATATACGGGTAGTTAACCGTGGTGATGGCCCCGGACACCCTCACGCCAGCCTCGAAGCTCACGGGGACCAGGTGAACGTCGCACCCCGTGGATAGCAACTCCCCGGTGAAGTGCAGTCCACCGCGGCGCCGGTAATCGGGTTGTGAAATTTCGATGGCCTGGCTGTTGAGTGCCAGTTCCGGATCCTGGCCGGCGGCACCCATGTAGACCATGACGGAATCGGCACCGTCCGGCCACTCAAAACTGAGGATCTGGCTGTTGACGCGTTCCACGATCCTGGGATTCCGAACCTTGTCGTTGCGGGACTTGAAAATGGCGGTGCCCACATGTGCCATTCCGCCCAACAGCGTCACCGGGGTGAAGTAGGCGCGTGTCCAGCCGGCGGGCCACGGGATGCTGAGCATAGTGGCGCCGCCGTCGACGACCTCTACCGGGTTGGACAGCCGGGATTCAGGCATCAGTCCGCTGATCCGCAGCGAATCCTCGGAGAGCGGTTCCAGCTCCAGGCCGGCCTGAGGAGGCTCCTCGGTGCGGTAGACCACGACATTGCCCCCGGCTGGGGAGCCCCAGCGGAGGTCGAACAGCGAGGATTCGTTGTCGCGGGTCATCTCAACGCGCATGTCAGTGACAGGTTCCAGCACCGCGGTGACCTTGATGGTGGAGGTCACGGGGTTGGAAAGGCGGACGTCGCCGCCCAGGGAAGCCTCTGCGCAGACCTGGTACAGATAGGTCTTGCCCCGTTGGACGTCGGCGTCGACAAAGCCGCCGAGGTTGGTTGAGTCCTGGAGTATCCGGTAACGCTGGTCGCCGCCACCGGTGGCAGCGCGTTCGATCGGGATCCGGAAAATCTGGACTTTCTGAGTTTCGGGCAGCGCACTCCAGTTGCCAACGACGCGGCCCTCGTCCTCCCGGATTTCGATTTTTCCGACTTCCCCCACGTATCCGCCCCGGGCGTACAACGTCGGCTGGGACGCCATGGCCTCGGCCATGGTCGGTCCCTCATTCAGCCACACCTGGAAGTAGCGCGTCGCCGTGGTGAAGGGGCGTTCGTCAACGGATTCGACGGCAGTCGTCGCCGCCACGAGTTCCGCCTGGTCCGGCGCGTAGGGCTCATGCTCGTCGCTGGAGATCAGCCGATAGATCGTTACCGGGCTGGCTGACTGCGCCTCCGGCCACGAGTACCAACGTCGGCCTTGTGAATCCTTGCGGGCCTCCACATGGGCCTGTGCCTGTGTCTGGGAACCGTAGTCGAAGGCCGCGAAACCGGACGGATCAATCTCCGCGGCGGCACGTGGCGCGGGGTCGAGTGCCTTCTCGGCAGCCGGGGCCTTGGCCGGAGCGGGCGGCACTGGCGGCGCGGCCCGCGTTGGCGCAGCCTGCGGTGACGATACCTGCGGGGCCGCGGCCATTGGCCGTGCGCTCGAGGCCGGCTCATTCCGGGCCGGCTCCGGCTTAGTTGCCGTATCGGCTGCCCCGCCGGATGTGTGGAGCCCGGTTAGGACACCGGCCATCTCCCCTGCATATTTCGCGACGGCGGGCGGAAACGCGGAGCGGATCTCCAGCTCCGTCGTCTGCCCTGAATTGACCAGCAATCGAAGCTGGGCCTCCTTGAGGTTGCTTGGAGACAGGCGCTTCTCCGCGATGGCCTTGTTCCGCCAGGTCTTCAGGGCCAGAAAGGCTGGATCCGTTGCCTGGGACCCTGCCTGGCTGGGCTGACGGTCCGGCACGGGGACCAGCGTCGTCGGTGTGGGCTCGGGCGTGGGCTCGACGATCCTGACGGCACCCGGTCCGGGTTCATCGAATTCCGGGCTCAGTTGCAGGTGGGGATCGGCAATATTGAAAGCGAGCTGCTTCAGAAGTTCCTTGAGCGCATCCCGCCACGGGCCGACCAGGCTCTGGTCGAGGCCCGGAGTGTCGGTTTTTTTGTGCTCGGCAATGGCGGACAGGTCCTCCGCTGCGGGCGGAACATACCCCCGGGAGGACACCATATCCGCCCACAGCGTCAATGCCGAGAGCCGGGTCTGGTACTTCTGATCTCTCATATTTGCCTCTTCGTTCACTGTCTGTACTTACGATCCGGCCCTGGCATCCGACAAAGGGAAGGGCATGCAGCCCCGCCCCGGGGTGTCAGAAGGTGGGACCCTCGGGCATTGTGAAGCTGCCGCCGGTGTCATCTTCCGATGCTCTCTGCGGTGCGCCTCCCAGCCACGAATTCCCGTCGGCGGGGCGGGCGACCAGGAATTCGTGCTGCGGGATCCCGCCGCTGAGCTGGATTAGGCCGGCCTGCCGGGCCAGGCCGGAATGAGAGCCGAACGGCACGCTCCGCTCCACCGCGGCGCGACCGGCATTGCGTGCCAGGTCGGTCAGCACCGCGCCATCAAAATGGCCCAGCCGTCCTTCGTCAGGAGTGCTGTCCACGCCGGACATAAAGGCGTCCAAGGACGTTTGCACCACCGCCGAGTCGCGTACCTCGCTCACGGTCGACACCAAGCCCGAGGATATGGCGGACCGTGGGCCTGTGATGTCCTTGAGCACACCCGCCCAGATTTCCTGCCCCGGGGACGAGTCGGTGCCCGCCGCGTCCAGCGCACCAATCCACAGGCGCAGCAGTGACAGCTCACCGTCCCCGGACTGGCGGTAGATGGCTTCGGGGTGGGCCGTCAGCTCATATCCGCGGGGCCCGATGAGGTCTCCGGCTGTGGCTTTGGCCCGCTCCCACGGCCGGGTCAGCCAGCCGACGGCGAAGATATCGTGCCGCAGCTGGGCGGCAGCGGTCGCGACGGCCGCGGGCTGCACCGTTGCCGTGCCAACTTTGACATTCAGGGGCAGGCCCTGGACGAACTTCGCCTGGGTCCGGGCTTGATCGTCGGCCCGGCCGAACGGCTCAGCCAGGACGGTGCCGATGATGCGGGACCATGCCAGGAACTGGCTGTAGGCGCCGCCCAGCCGGTGCAGGTCGCGGAGTGCGTGGCTCAGGTTCCGGCGCGAAATCTCGTCGTCGCTGAGCAGCTGGCTTCGTGCGTTCATCAGGTGGAAGAGTTCCCGCTGCCCGTTCATGAAAATCAGCAGCGTGGCTATCAGCCAGACCACTGCGAGGCCCGCGCCGATGCCGGAACCCTTCAGGGGATCCAGCGTCTCTTGGGCGACCAAAACCGCCGTGACCACCAGCCCGAGCAGCAGTGCGGCCAGCAGAATCTTCATCCAGAGGGCCAGTTTTTTCTGTCGTGCCAACACGCCGGCGAGCATGTCGTCGGCACTGGCCGCCCTGCGGATCTGGTCCAGTAGTTGCTGGACTTCGCTCCGGACGGAGATCAGGCTCTGGCCAATCCTGGTCCCCACCCGGACGGCGTAGCTTTCCTCGGAGACAACTTTCCAGCGCCGCAGTGCTTCCAGTGCTGTGCTGGCGGGGATGCCCAGATTGGGATCGCCCGCTGCGTGCTGCAGGCGCCCCTCCATACTGAGGGTGCCCAAAAAATCGTAGGGCTCCAGCGAATCCAGCTGGATGACGGCCGCAAGGGGCGTCGGAATGTCGGAGAATCCGGAGTCGGGGCCCGGAACGGCGGCGCTGGTGCGCCGGAGTACGGCCCGCTGCGTCCCGACCTGGACCGGCGGCAGGGCGGTGACACGTTCGCCGGCGTCGATAAGGGTCAGCGCCCCGTCCGCATAGTCCTGCCAGAACGAGGCCAGGTCAGCAGGGGCGCGGTGCTCACGCGGTGTCCCGGCGTCGTCGAGCAGTTTTTCGAGGGTTTCGGCCGCTTCCCGGACCTCCAGCCAGGAGACCGGCAGTCCGTCACGGTCGACGCCGTCTACTATCACCTTGTACTGCGACGGCGCCGAGCCGAAGACAAGTCCGTGCACTGCGGCTGCGGTTTCCGACTTCACCCGGGTTGCCACGCGCTGGGCCCAACTGCGCGGTGCGTTTTTCAATGCCGCCCATAGGAACCCGAACATCATCTTGAATGCGGCCCAGGGACCGATGGCGGTGACCGCTTGCGGGGCGGAGTGTTCCCGTTCTCCGTGCAGTGACCGTCCGTGCTTTTCCCACAGCTGGTCCGCCATGACCCGTGCCGCTAATCCGGAGTCTTCGATGTAGACGGCTGATGCGCCGAAGTAGGTGGGCAATGGCACGCCGTTGCCCAGCGAGAGGACCTGGTCGCGAAGCTCGGCCCCGACGGCCGTTGTATCCATGGTCCGGTAGAAGGCGCGGACTAGCCTGGCCCTCTCACCAGGCAGCGGCGCCTCCCCGTCCAGCAGTGATTCCGTACTGCCGGACCAGAGACCGAGGACGCCGGCACAGGTGGCTGCCGCATGAACACCCCAGTCAAAGGGGTCATTTGTGGTGTAAAGCTGGTGGTGGCCCAGTCCCGGGCCAGCGGATTCCTCGGGACTCAGCACGAGGTTGTGCCAGCCCCCTTGGGCCAGCCCGTCCAGCACTGCCGTCTCACCGCTGCGTGCCACAACCGCACGGACCCTGACTACCGGGCGGCCGCCGAACGAGGATTCGAGCATTTCGGCAATCCGCTGGCTGATGGAAGAGTCCACCTGCTCATGTCCTGCGATGCCGGGTACGAGAACGCAGAGCCGGATCCGGTCGTAACTGCCGGTGCCGGCCAGGCTTTGCAGGCTGACGCCGTCCTGGTTTCCGGCCGTCACGAGGAGACCGTTGACCCTGGTGGCAGAAACCATGCCCGGCTCGATCCAGATGAAGCTGTCAATCAGACCCAGCCCCGACCAGTCTGTTAGGGCCTCGCGCACACCTGCCGTGATTCCGCGGGGGGCCAGGAAAACCGTCAGCGCTTCCATCTCAGAAGGCTCCCATCATGGGGAGGGCGAGGGGATCTTCATGGTCATCCGGGGCAGGAGGCAGCGCAGCGTGCTTTCCGGGGTGGAGTGCGCGCTGGTGAGCGGTGTCCAGATGGGTCAACAGGTCGCCCAGCACTACGTAGATGTCCTCGGCCACGTCCCGGAACAGCGGCGTCGCGCTGGCCGCCTTACGGGTGCTGATCTGCGAAAAGGATCCGCCGCCCGCAGCCTTGAGGCGTCCCGGCGGCATGAAGTGATCCCCTGCGAGCGCTCTGATGGTCTGGAGCCACTCCTTGGTCAGCTCATGGCGTTCGGCCACGGTGCTCCCTGCCACGATGCCGGGGACCCGGCTGGGGCTACCGGACAGGGTCTGCCCAGTGCCGAGCCACCCCGTCAGGGTCTGGATGGCCGTTACCTCGAAGAGGCCTGCCGCCGGTTCTTCCGGGCTCGCATCATAAAGCTCGCGGAGGAGCCGGTAGGGGCGCAGCGAGGAAAGTACCGGTGCCTGATGTGCCCGGGCCACGGCCAGGAGAACAGATTCCAGAACTGCCGGCAGCCAGTCGAAGGACTTGGCCAGGAATTGCTTGGGCGGCGTCAGCAGCGGGTTGGGAAACTGGATCCATCGGCCGTCCGTCTGGTCCCAGACCTGGACGGCTTCGTCGTAGGGCGGTTCCGGCAGGCGGAGCTGGCCGGTGATCTGGCCAACGAACCAGCCGCCCACCATCGCCCGTCGTTCGCTCTCCCCCATCGGCAACGAGGCAGCCAGCGGGCGTGACCGCCGCTGGCTCCAGAAACCCTTGCGTTCCGGCAGCGACGTTCCATCCCACTGCTGCGCCACGGGCGACAGGACGGAGTCGAAGACCAGGGGCGAGTAGTTGCGATAGGACCCGAAGATATCGATTCGCTGAACGCGGGTGTCGGCAGTGAGGGAGCGCTGCAGAATGGCGGCCGTTTCGGCGGCGATATTCGGATCCGCCTTAATCGACGCCACCAGCGCCTGGCTTACCTCGTCGAGCTCGCCGAACGGGACGGAGGAGAACTTGAATCGGTAGGCCACCGACGTCCCGTGCAACTGCTGGACCACGTCCGGATTGACGCTGATAAGTGGGATAGCACGGTTGACCGCCTCGGTGAACTTGGCGATCACATCCGCCTGCCGCTGCGGGATGTCGGACTGGCTGGCATCCACGCCGCGCACGTAATCGCGCAAGGACAGGGAACAGAACTTATCGAATGCCTCGCCGGGCCGGCCGACAAAGGCGCGCGCCCGCTGGAGCAGGTCTTTCGGTGAAGTGTGCAGCATGAAGCGAGCCCGCGACGGGGTCAACGGTGCGTGGCTGTACGGATCCCGGTTGAACTCTCCCGGCTGCCAGCCGGCAGTCACTTCCAGGAGACCTCCTGGGGCCTGGTGCCCGCCCGCCACTGGCCACAGGCCGCGGATGACTTGGCCGCCCAGAACCTGCCGTGCGTCGTTGAATCCCTTCACTCCCGCAGCGCCACCGCCCGTCTGCGCCACGTCCGACTCGTATTGCACGGAGAACGTCTTGGATTCGGTGATCAGGATTTCGTTGTCCGCGACGTCAAATCGTTGCGGAACATTGAGGTTTTCATCCGACGGCCAGGCTGCGTACTGGTCCGTGGCCACGTTGGCGAGGCCCACAGCGGCCGGGAGGGCAGCCGCCGCGTGATCGAGGATGTTCAGCCCTTCGGACAGCGCTTCCCGCATCGGCCCCAGAACGTCCGAAATGAAAGCGGTCAGGACTGTTGCGGCCGAACCGGCGGCTTGGGAGTACAGCAGGTCCGTTGTCTGGCCACGAAGTGCCCCCATCAGCCGGTCCACGACCGACTGCCCGTTCTCAATGACCTTCATGCCGGCAAGCTGGCCCTCGAATTGCGGCGGGACAGCGGCCACGTTGGGCTGGGCCAGGGCTGCCATACCCTTCAACGTCACGATGAGCTGTTCCCGCAGCAGGGTCTCCAGGCGCTCGACAATGGCCCGGGCGTAGGGCAATCCTGATTGCGCCACGGCGTCTTCCATCAACTTCGTGAAGCGCGTCAGCAGGACGCCCTTATAGGTGTATCCCCACTGGTAGGCCGACTCAGCAGTCCCGTTGGTGAGGGCGGGCTTGCGTTCCTGCAGCCTCTGGCGCAGGGCAGGCAGCCACTGTGTCGCTTGAATTCCGCCGGGCGGAGGGATGAACGGGACGATCTGCTCATCGGTGATGGCGGAGGCAAGCTGGCCGGCGTCCGCTCGGCTGAAAGCCGTCCCGGTGAACCACGCCATGACCTCGTGCTGGGTGAGCGGCCCGTCGGCCGCTACCGGCAGGTCGAGCGACGTAGAGATGTTGCTCCACTGGCTGGAGACCAGGGCGGTGACCTGTGCAACCGATGAGGCGCTGTTTCCTGGCTGGAGATGTCCTGTCCGCAGCCGGTCCACGGCAGTCCGGGCGAGGCGCTGCGCCGCGTATTCGCGGTACCGGTCGCGGCCCATGCTGAGGCTCGCGAACCCGAACGCGCCCCAGGGGAGCTCATTCGGTTCGACGCCCCAGCCAAAGTAGTCCCGGACCGCAGCCTTGTCTCCGGAGTTGTTGCCCAGATCGAAGGACACGAACTCCGCAGCCGCCTTGCCGCTGAGCATCAGGGCGGCGAGCCCGCGGCCGAGCCCCCGGTAAACGGCATCCTGTGTGCCATCACCGAACATGGTGTGGTTGACGCCTGCGAAGCGTCCCACCGGGAACACCCGGGCAAAGGGCTTTTCACCGGTCACACCATTCCCGTGTCCCAGCGCCGCGAGCGTGGCCAGGTCATGGTCCTGGGCGGCCTTGGTCTGTGCAGCCACGATCTCGCCCAGCATCGCCAGAGCGTTGGCCCGGACACCCCCGCGGGCGTCTGACGGCAGCCCGTCAAAGACATCGGCGGCCAGCATAAAGACACCTACCAGCGAGGGAGTAACGCCGGGCACCAGGGACAGCAGCCGGCAGACGTCAAGGGCCATGGATGCTCCGGCGCCGCCGGCCATGGACGAGACGACCAGGACGATCGGCGGTTCTGCAGCGTTGAATTTACCCAGGCCGGGGACGGACAGCTGGGCCATTTCGCTGTTGGTTTCCACCTTGTTGAGCCGCTGGAATGCCTGTTCCAGGCCATTCCGGACCTCGGCGGCCTTGCTGAGCGTGATCATGCGTCCCACCGCCCGCATTTGACCGGCCCCGCTGTGAATGGGAACGGTGATCTGCGCCGGGTCCCGCGGAGCCCACGTGCCGATTTGGCCCAGTGCCTTGGCATTGCTCAGCGTCTGGGTCAGCGCGTTGTCCAGAACGGTATAGCTTCCCCCTGATGGGCCGGTCGCAATGTATCCACCACCCTGCTGGGCAACGTTGCCGACGCCGGGGATTCGAGTGTCTGGGGCCACCGGCACATCAACGTGGACAAACTGCCACCCCGCAGGGATACCGGTGACTCCGTGGGCTGACAGCTCGGAGGTGAGCTGATCCATCATGAAGGCCAGGGTGGAACCACCTGAACCACCGCAGCCCACTATTAGGAATTTCCGCATTGTTGCTGCCTGCCTGTTCTGATCGGGGTGGCTGTGGTGCGCTTGATATAGGGCAAAATCACGAGTGCGGTGTCCCCCACGGACTGAACCCGCCAGGTTCCCCGCCCGCGGCAGGAGTCTGCCCGGACCCGGCGCCGGGCTGGAACGGTCCGTTTGCGGGTTGCAGCGGCTGGGAAAAGGCTGACGTGGGAGGCTGCGTCTGCTCGCCCGCTGACGGGTTCCCGCCCCGGTCGGCCTCCAGTTTTGAGGCCTTGTCGTTCAGGCGGGCCAGCAGATCCGGCAGGCGCCGGTTGATGTCCCCCTCGATGTCCCTCTTTTGTGCGGCCGCCGCTGTTCCGCTCACCAGCACCAGCACGTAGCAGGTGGCGGGGTCGGCTCCAATGTCGCGGAACACTGCCCAATGGTTGTGGACGGCCAGCGGCAGCCGAGCGTTGACGCCGCTGCGATCAGTTCCCGGCGGCACCGATCCAGCGCCGATGCGCCCCGGCGCAAGCACGCTGACAAAGCCGCTCCCCAACGGCGACCAACCGGAGCGCGCCTTCAGTTCCAGTCCGTTGATCATCAGCGAGCGGGAGCCCGAGGGTTTCATCGGCACCAGGTCGGTGAGGTCCGTGGGTCGCAAGCCGAAGGGTTGGCCGTCCCGCAGCACCCGTTGATGCTCCACTGTGACGGGGATGAGTTCTGCGGACAGCGAGATGCCGGGAACCTTGGAGACAAACCGCTTGGCAGCATAGAGAAACAGGAGCGGGATTCCCGGGCCAAGGATGAGGGCGACCAGGAGCGCCAGCAGGAAATTGGTGCTGTTGAGCGGCTTGGCCATGCTGGCCGTGAATTCCACCTTGACCGGCATTGCTTTGGCTGGCTCGCCGTCCGGCGCGATCATCAGCGCGACCCGACCGTTGACCGAGCCATTCCCTGCCTGCTCGGCCTTGAACGTGAGGGGAAGCGAGGTGATGTCTTTGACGTTCAGGCAGTTCTCGGCTGAGTTCGCCTTGCCCAGGGACACCGCGATGGCGCCCACATCCGCAGGTGCAGCGACGATTTCGGGCGCCTGGTCCGGGACCTGCCAAACACAGCCAACACCGGAGACCGGCAATGTGGCGGAAAGCTCTGTGTTTCCCTCGCCCTGACCGAAATCGATTTTACTGGCAAGGATGGGGAATTCAGCCGGCGGCAGCAGCGCCAAGGGCACCGATACCAGCGCCGGCTCCAATGGTGTGCCTGGCACGGGGGTGCCGTCCGCCGTCGTCGTCGCAGCGGTGGTGATGGAAAGCTCCAGGACCAGTTCGGCCGCTCCCACCGGATATCCGGAAAGGTCCAATGTCACCGACGGGGCAATCGCGTCCTTGCCCAGGGCGGCAGCGACCACGGAGGACTTACTCTGGCTGCTTACCAAAGTGGCGGACAGCCGCACCTCTCCGAGCAGGGATGCCGCGTCAATGCTCTTGCCCGCGGCATCCACGAGGCCCAGCCGTACGTCCGGAATTGTCTCCCCCACGTGCAGGGGCGCAGCCGGGTTCAGCCAGGCCGGTTTGAGGCTTCCCGCGATGTGGATGCTGGATTTTGAGGTCTTGCCGCCGGACTGTCCCCTCGGGTCCGTGAAGGCGAGCTGCCAAAGTCCGCTCCAGCCTGACTTGGAGGCACCCTCAGCCATCGAAACGGTGAGCGATTTATCAGACAACCACGTGTACGTCAGGGTGTTGTCATCAGACATCAGCGATGCTGGGCTGCCGATGTTGCCCTTCGGCAGGTTGATGACTTCCCCGGCAGGATTCAGCAGGGATGCCGCGAGATTGGTGCCGTCCGCGGTTGCCAACACCCGGACGCCCGGCGTCGACTGATCCAGGACAAAACGGTGGGCCTTATCGATGCAGACCGAAACCTGGCAGATGCCAGCGTCCTGCGTGATGGGGCGGCTGCCCGGTGAACTGATGCCGTCGAAGGCCAAAAGCAGGCTGTCAATATCAGTGGCGAGGTGGAATTCGCCGGGTACCGGATCAATCAACTTGCCGCAGGCTGCTGCGTCGCTGCGGGATTCTCCAGTTGCCACGGACTCCATGAAAAGAAAGTCACCGGCACTCTCAGCGCTGCCCTGCAACCCGATACCAAAGAGGGCCACCTGCGAGGAGCGGAGCTGATCGGCCACGCCGCCAGGGCGGCAGATATCTGTCGTTGCTGCTGCCCGGACACTCTCCGATGCTTCGGCGCTCGTGAGCTCGATGTCGGGGGCGAAGGGCTTGGCGGCCCCGTAGGCGGCCTTGTCGGCATCGTTGGTTCGGATGGTGTAGTTGAGGCCACCATCGGTGAACCAGACAAGGGCCTGGCAGCTTTCCTGGTCCGTCCGGGCAGCTGCCCGGGCCGCGAGGTCCTTGCGTGCGCCGTCGAGGGCTGTCCAGTAGTCAGTCTCCATGCCCCTCACTCGGTCCTTGAGCGAATTGACCGCTGACTGCAGCTGCGGCAAGGTCCCGGCATTGAGCGGTGTCCAGGGCTGAATCTGCGTATAGCTGTTGGCGAAGACGCTGACGGCAACGTTGACCTCGGCGCTGGACTCGGAGGCGAAGCCGCCCAGCTGCGTCACCAGGTACGATGCGGAGGTGACCCGCGCGTAATTCGGGTCGGTCCGGTTCAGGCTGGAGGACTCATCGACCAGCAACAGCATGTCCGTCACGCCGCCGCCGGCGATACAGGCTCGGAAACCGTCTACTTGGGTCAGCGGCGTTTCGGCTGCAACTTGGGTCAGCGGCATTTCGGCTGCGACGCTTGCGCCGGCACTAACAACTGCCAGCGGGAGGCTCAGAGCCAGGCCGACAAGTACGGCCACTACGCGCCGCATCAGAGCCGCCCCACCCAGTTGGCAATACTCAGTGCGCTAACCACTACGGCCGCGAGGCTCAAGACCAGTGCCAGCCGGTAGATCCAGGGCACCCTGGCGTCCGCGGAATACAACGTATGGGTCCGAGCGCGGGTGTCCCGGAGCGAGAAGCAAGCGATGAGGGCGATGGCGATGGGGCCGCCCACGAACCATGCCGAAATCGCCAGGGGCGGTGACGCGCCGAAGCCGGCTGCGACGACGATCGCGACGAGTGCACAGGCGATGGCGCCGGCAAGCCAGATGACGGGTGCCTTGGCGGCCGCGCCAAACTGAGGAGACAGGTCCGCCGCGGCCTGCTGGCTGCCAAAGCCGAAGGAAGCATTGCCCGACGGGGCTGCCGCGGGAGCCTGCGGCTGCCCGTTCGTCAGCGAGGGCGCAGAAGACGGCGCCGGTCCTGACGAATTGTATTTGCTGAAATCAAATGGATTACTGCCGCTAGACAAACTTCTTACACCCCAATAAACCATCGACGAATACAACCGAAAAAGTTCAACTTGCCGCGGCTTTGCGGACAACGTCGATGCAGCGGGGGAACGCTTTCGCCCACTATCGCTAATAGTAAGGCTTGACGAGCGTCCGTCATAACATCGCGAAAGTGCGTCGTTCGTGTTTCGATATCCAGCCCCGCATTAGCGTGGAAAATACCACCTCGACAGGCGCACACAGGAGGAAGGCAGTTGTTGACGCCATCGGCGGGTCACGTCAAGGAATGCCTGGTGTTTGTCGACGCGGCCAACGACTGGAGGTCTGGGGTCTTTAGGAATCCGGCTACGTCGACGGAGATACTAGCTTCGCAAAAACTACGTAGTTGTCGTCAAACAGTCCGGTTGCTGGGTCGTAACCGTCGCACGTAATCACGCGGAGCTCAGACCCTTCTGTGTCCCCGTAAACGGTTTGCGACGGAAAAGCGTCCTTTGCGAACTGTTCGCCTCGGTAAAACTCAAAGATGGCCGTTTTTCCGTCTGCACGTGTGACTTCAAGGGTGTCTCCGACCTTGAGACGGCGCAAGTTGGCGAAGACCCCCGGTCCGCCACCGACCGCATTGACGTGTCCCAGCAGGACTGCCGGTCCGCGTTCTCCCGGTGTGGGGGAGCCGTTGTACCAACTGGCCGGCGCGGTCGGGCCGTCGGGTGGTACTTCGAGAGATCCATTGGCTCGTAAGCCGAGGTGGAGGAGCGTGGACTGTTCCCGGATGGAAGGAATATTAAGTGAAACCGGCGGCGAGGCTGCCATCACGGGCGACTGTGTCGTTGCTGGATCGGAGGACTGTGCGGCCGACGACTCTGCCGGTCCGGCTGTCGCGGAAGAAGCGACTGATGACGGCATTTCCGAGGCTGACTGCTGCGCCGGTGCTGTGTTAGCGCAGCCTGTGAGAATTAAGAGGGCAACCCCCACAGAGGCAAAACGGCCTCTGCGGGGATCCCTAGTGGAACTAATCATTTGAGAAAGTGTGTCCGATCAGTTCTGATAGGTGGGATTAGGCGTTGCGGCGTCGAACGACAAAGGTACCGGCAGCTGCGGCAGCCAAGACGAGGCCACCTCCGAGTGCGAGGAGGGCCGTGTTATCGGTGCTCTTGGTCGTTACGCCCGTGTCCGCTCCTCCAACGGGAACCCGTACGATCTGCTTTGTTGCTACCTGAGCTTTTGGAGCCACCTGAGCTTTCGGAGCCACCGTGGCTACGGGCGCAGCAACGAGCCCCGCCACGATGGAAGCGTCGTACGCAGGCGTACCAGCTGCGTCGCATCCGAAGCCATCCCTGTTGCGGTCGAGGTGAATACCGTAACCGGGTGTGCCCGCGGGAATGTTGTAGACCCCCAGTGCTGCTGCAGCATCGCAGTTCACGAATGGCAGGGTCGCTGCCGTGGCGGGCGTGGCCGACAGGGCCGAAAGCCCCATGACTGCTGCCAAGGTGAGACCTGCTGTAATTTTTTTCATGTTTCCCCATATTTATGCGATGCGATAGTTGACGCCTGAAGTGTATGTGATGGTTGAAACTTGGAGGGTAATTGGATCCACGGAGCGGCACAATTGTGTCCTGCATGACGTTGCAAGGCTGGTTGAGGGTCATGACTGAACACCCAGCTCGGCTGGGATCCGGAGGCATGGGCCGCGGGAACGAGCTCTCAGCCGCACGCCAGCTGCACGGCGCCACCCCGACGTCGGCGCTCGAGAACCACGACATCGTCCGGCCCGTTACCCGGCTCGGCGGCGGCGAGCTCGTGCGATGCGGGCCGCGCTCGTGGCGCTGCTGGGTCTACCCGGCCCGGCGCATCTCTATCAGGGGCAGGAACTCGGGCTTCCCGAGGTCGACGTCCCGCTGGAGGCTCGGGTGGATCCAAAGTCGGCTCGCGACGGCGGCTCCTGGCGCGTCGAAGCCGGGTAACTGCTGATCTGCGAACGCAGCGCCGACTTCTTCATCGCCGTCGCAATGGGAACCGAGCCGGTCAACTGCCGGCCGGACCCGTGCTGCTCAGCGCCGACCCGATGGCCAAGGACGGCTGGCTGCAGCCCAACAACGCCGCGTGGGTACTGCGCGACTGAAGCCAGTCTGTTTCGGGACCGTCCACGTTTCCGCGGGGAACACCCGTTGCGCTATCACGTATAGCTGCTCTCAGCGCTCAGAACGACCGTAGGTGATAGCGCATCGGGGCATTCGGCCTACGCCCGCTGGGAGATGTTGATGATGTTTCCCTCGCTGTCCAGGAACCAGGCCGCCTTCCCCCAGTCAGCGGTGGCAACGCCGTTCTCCGTCTTCAGGCCGGGAAAGTCGTATTCTTCAAAGACGACGCCGCGGCCTCGCAGTTCCTCCATCTCGCGTTCGAGATTGTCCGTCTCCCAGCCCATCTGGGTGTTCTTGGCTGTCCCTGCATTCTCGGTCTGGTAAATGAGAAAGCCCGTTCCTTGGCCGCAGCGGTACATCACGCTGCCCTCCTCCATGGAATCGGAGGGTTCTATTCCCAGCTTGTCCCGGTAGAACTCCTTCGCCCTGTTGATGTCCTTCGCGGGGAGGACTGCAATGATGTTTGAATCCTTGAGCATGATGATTCCCTTCAGTGCGTTGATAACCGCAGCGACGGCGTTGTTCCCCCCGGTTTCGGTCCCCGGAATCCTATTCCGGAGCCCGTGACCGCCCCTTGCGCCGAGCCGGGGCAGCCACCCGGGACTCTTCAACGCCGCGCCACCCATCACCTGCGCGAGGGTCCCCGATGCTTATGTGGCCATTATGGACCGGATTAGTCCTGCGGAAACAGGGGTGCATGGCATCCTGAAAGGGTCCCATGCCGGACCGAAACAGGGGCCGTACAAGCGCGGCGATCTGGGCCGCGCTGTTCATGGCGCTCCACCCGTTTTGCCAGTGGACGCGTCCCTATCGGCACGCCAAAGCTCCTCCTTGGCCCGTGCGGTCGCAATGGCGTCGTCGATGACGAGCGGGGCAGCGGGGTCGATCTCGGTGTGGGATTCCATCGAGTAGAAGCGAACCTCGTGACCGTCGGGGTCGTGCAGCATCGGCAGGATCCATCCGATCGTGGCGAAGTGCACCCCGGCATGGGCCTCGCCGAGGTCGCTTAGGTGGGCCGCCAATGCCTCGATCCGGGCTCGGTCGGATACTCCGATGGAGAAGTAGTCGAAGCCGGCTGACGCCTTCGCCCGGTCCGGGTTGAGGTTCAGCGCGAGGTCGGGCCCGCCGTCGGGATGGGTCATCGCGACGCCGGTGCGGCGACCGTGCTCGCGGAACTCGATGACGACTTGATAGCCGAGTCGGGTGGCGTACCACCGGATTGACCGGTCCAGGTCTGAGACGGGCAGTTTGAGGTGGTGCACCCCGGCCAGTTTCGGAATCATCGAAAAACCTCCCTAATTGCAGTTTCACTGTATCTATGCAGTTACACTGCATCTTATGAGCGAAGACGTCAAGCGGCAATCCCTTCCCACTCCGGACCTGAGAGCCAGGCGAGTGGCCCAAACCGAGGCCCAGCTCATCGGGGCCGCGAGCGTGCTATTCCTCGATCAGGGCTATGTGGCCACTACTCTTGCCCAGATCGCAGAGCGCGCCGGAGTCGCTGCTCGTACCGTCTACGTCCGGTTCGGGACGAAGGCAGCCCTGTTCAGCCGTGTCGTCGACCAGGCTCTCGTGGGTGATGCAGAGCCGGTCGATGTCGCCCACCGCCCTGGGGTTCAGGACGCGATGACCGCCCACACCCTGGCCGAACGGATCGAGGCCTTCGCCGACGTTTCGGTCGGTATCGCGGAGCGGGCAGGGCCGCTGTTCGAGGTGGCCGCCCAGGCCGAGGGCCTTGAGCCGGAGCTCGCCGAAGCCGCCCAGGCCGGACGCGACGCCACCATCCAGCTGTGCCGGTCGTTCTGGGACCATGCCGCCGCCGATGGCCTCCTCGCGAAGGGTCTGCACCCTGAACGCCTCACCGTCGTCACCGACGTTCTGCTCTGCGCAGACACGGTCGTGCACATCCGGAGAGCCCACGGCTGGTCTGCCGCCGTACACAGGTCACTCATCGTCGACACGCTGACTGCCCTCACCCGCCGTCGCGGATGACCGCCGTTCGTCCTATCCCCCGTGTGGAGTTGGGCGCTTCGTGGCGGCTGCTGTGATCGCTCGATGTCGCATTCCCAGATGCCCCGCGAGGGGGCTTGCGGCAAGCCCCGGGTCGTGCCGGATAATCGCCGAACGCCAGAACCTACGGAATGGGAGTAGCAAGATGCGTGAATTGTCGATCGGAGTGTGGCGATGACCGGGCATGCGGTGGTGATCGTCGGCGGAGGGCCGACAGGGCTCATGCTGGCGGGCGAACTGGCGTTGGCGGGCGTCGACGTTGTAATCGTCGAGCGGCGCGCCAGCCAGGACCTTGTCGGCTCGCGCGCCGGCGGTCTGCACTCTCGCACCATCGAGGTCCTCGATCAGCGCGGGATCGCCGATCGGTTCCTCGCGGAGGGACAGGTGGCCCAGGTCGCGGGTTTCGCCGGGACCCGGTTGGACATCAGCGACTTTCCCACCCGGCACAACTACGGACTCGGGCTGTGGCAGAACCACATCGAGCGCATCCTGGCCGGCTGGGTCGGGGAACTGGCGGTGCAGATCCGTCGCGGACGTGAGGTGACCGGCATCGCGCAGGACGACACCGGCGTCGACGTCCAGTTGTCCGACGGCGAGTCGCTGCGGACCGAATATCTCGTCGGGTGCGATGGAGGACGCAGTCTCATCCGGAAGGCGGCCGGCATCGAGTTCCCCGGGTGGGATCCGACGACGAGCAGCCTGATCGCCCAGGTCGAGATGGCCGAGGAGCCTGTATTGGGGATCCACCACAATGCCTTTGGCATCCATTCCTTCGGCAGGTTGGAATACGAGATCCGCGACGGCCAGGTGGTCTACAAGGATGGTGGCCCGGTAGGGGTCATGGTGACCGAAGAGCACGTCGGGCCCGCGGGCGAACCCACCCTGCACGACCTCAGCGAAGCGCTCATCGCCGCGTGCGGGACCGATTACGGGGTCCACAGCCCCACCTGGATTTCCAGGTTCACCGATATGACGCGGCAGGCCGCGGCCTACCGCGACAGGCGGATCCTCCTGGCCGGCGACGCCGCGCACGTGCACGCCCCGGACGGAGGGCAGGGCCTCAATATCGGTGTACAGGATGCGGTGAACCTGGGATGGAAGCTCGCCCAAGTGGTCAACCGGACATCAGCGGAAAGCCTCCTGGACACCTACCACGCCGAGCGCCACCCGGTGGCTGCCCGCGTGCTGCGCAACACGATGGCGAGTGTCGCGCTTCGACGCCCAGACGACCGCACGAAGGCCGCGGGCGAGGTCATCGCCGAGCTCCTCAGCATGGAGGAGCCGCGCAAGCGCTTCGCCGCGATGCAGTCCGGTCTGGACGTTCATTACGACGTCGGCGAGGGTCACCCGCTGTTGGGACGCCGCATGCCCGATCTCGACCTGGTCACCCCGGGCGGCCCGCTGCGGGTTTTCGCCCTGCTGCACAATGGGCGGCCCGTGCTGCTCAATCTCGGCGAGCCGGGCGGTCTTGACATCACCCCATGGGCAGATCGGGTTCAGTTGATCGACGCCAAATACTCCGGTACGTGGGAGCTTCCGGCACTCGGGGCGGTCGCTGCTCCCGCCGCCGTGTTGATTCGGCCCGACGGCTATGTGGCCTGGGTGGGAGACCTAACCCGGCTCGGCCTCGGCGACGCCCTCACCACTTGGTTCGGACCGCCTATCGCGGCATAGCGCACCGGCTTCCAAGTGAACCGTCCGGGGAACCATGCCGCCTGTTTGTTGGCAGCGTCGCGTCGTCGAAGTAGCCCGAGCGGCCTACCGGTGATCCCGGATCAATGGATCGGTGATTGTCCACATCGCCCTGGGGTCGACCTCGGGATGGGTGGCTGCCCAAGCATAAAGCGCGTCGATATAGTTTGTGAGCGGTCCGGCCGGGTCAGGCACACGGTCCGCTTCAGCCTGCAATGCACGAATGGCGGCCCACAAGTCCGGACCTCGCTCGGAGCCGACCGCCGCTAAAGTCGCTCCTTCCCTGACGGCACAGCCTCCCCGCGCTGGCACCGGGCAGCTCAGTTGAAACGCGGAGCGAAGGCTATGGCATCCAGATCATTGGCAGTTTACGGTGGCTCCATGAGGGACGGGATGCTGCTGATCATGTGCGGGACGGCAGAGTTTGATGACGCCCTCGACTACTACGAGACGGAAGGCTGGCGCCGTGCGGAAACTGATCTACGGAATGAACCTGACCCTGGATGGCTACATCGCCGCGGCTGGCGACGACATTGGCTGGAGCGAGCCGAGCGACGAACTGTTCCAGTGGTGGCTCGACCAGGAGCGGGCTAGCAGCCTGTCGCTGTACGGCCGCAAGCTGTGGGAGACGATGAGCTCCTACTGGCCGACCGGCGACCAGCAGCCAAACGCCACCCCGGCGGAGATCGAGTTCGCGCGGAACTGGCGGGACACCCCGAAGGTGGTGTTCTCCTCGACGATCGACAAGGTCGACTGGAACACCCGCCTGGTCACCGGCGACGCGATCGCCGAGATCACTCGGCTCAAGGCCGAGGACGGCGGCCCGATGAGCGTCGGCGGCGCAACGCTCGCCGGGGCGGCCATGCGGGCCGGGCTAATCGATGAGTACGTGCTGGCCACCCATCCGGTCCTGGTAGGCGGCGGCACGCCGTTCTTCACCTTGCTGGAAAGCTGGGAAAACCTAAACCTGGTGGAGACGCGGACGTTTCCCGGCGGCGTGGTCGTGACCAGGTACGAGACGAGGCGCTGAGCGCGACTGATCGACGGCGCCACCCTCGTCATCATGACGCCGAATCGGTTCGGGCGATCCATTCAGAACATGCTCGCCTTCGCTGACGAACTCCCCGGTCGAGGCGCGGGCCTGCGCGTCCTCACCCCCGGCGGTGGCGACGTCGACAAACGCAGAGAAGCCGGAAAGGACCTCGGCGGCCGCCCCGCCGGTTCACCGCCGGGCCACAGAGCGACCAAAACCACAGTTTGCATCCGGGCTGATCCTGCTGCCGCTCTTGGACATCTTTCGTGCGCTCCTTTACCGCGCGGTCACGAAAAATCCCTAGACATGTGACCAATCAGTCACCTATTCTGGAGCTGTGGACGCCGTATTCAAGGCTCTGGCCGACGCCACCCGCCGCGATCTCCTGGACGAACTGTTCAGGAACGACGGGCAGACCCTCCACGCCCTGGAGGCCCGCTTCGAGATGACCCGCTACGGCGTGATGAAGCACCTCAGGGTCCTGGAGGAAGCCGGCCTGGTGGTGACCCGCCGTCGGGGGCGGGAGAAACTCCACTTCCTGAATCCGGTGCCCATCCGGCTGGTCCACGACCGCTGGGTGAGCAAATATGCCGAACCATGGGCCGCTGGCCTCAGCGACCTCAAAACCAGATTGGAAAGTCCCATGGAAAAGATCTTCGAAATCTATATTAAGACCACCCGGGAGCGGCTCTGGGAGGCCATCACCGACGGCGAGATCCGCAGCAAGTACCAGTTCGGGTCCGTCATCACCTCGGACTGGACGCCGGGATCCCGGTTCGAGATGGCACCCAGGGGCGGGGAACCCCTGGGCGAGGGCGAGAACCTGGAGGTGGACCCGCCCCGCCGGCTTGTCCAGAGCATGCGCGCGCTCTGGGGCGAGGACGTCAAGGCCGAAGGCACGTCCCGGGTTACCTGGGAGATCGAACCGGTGGGCGATTCCTGCCGCCTGACCGTCACCCACGACCAGCTCCGCGAAGGCGCCAACGACCAGCTCTACGGCGGCTGGCCGATGATCCTCTCCGGCCTGAAGACCTGGTTGGAAACTGGCGAGCTGCTCACCACCCCCGGCTCCCTCATGTACACCTGAGCCGGACCGCGAGCGCAACCCCGGCGCCGCCGTCGTGGTGGGCGGCCGTTAGCGCCGCTTGCCCGCTTCGGTGCCCGTGATGTTGAACGAGACGTCCAGTTTCACCGTCGCTGATGTCCCGTCGGCCTTGCGGATGTGCGCCTCGTAGGCAGCCCCTTCCGCATCGGTTTCGACCCGGACGACGCTTGCCCCAGGGTGGGCGGCCTTCGCGGCCGCTTCCACCCGGGCGGCCGTGTCGCCGGTCAGCAGCTGCTCGGTGATGCCGTTGGCTTGGTGGCTGCCCTTTTGCTGGGAAGCAGACTGTGTTGTGGACGTTGTCGCTGCGCCGTCCGGAGCGGCCATCGCGAGATACATGCCGCCGCCGGCGAGGGCGGCAGTTAACGCTGCGCCCGCTGCGACGTTTTGAACTGTTTTCATCACGTGCTCCTGATTTCTGCGATGTGGGAGCGGGACGATAAGGAGTCGGCGGTTTACCAGGTGGCCGCGCTGAATTGTCGGTCGCGAGCCACGTGGTCAGTGGCGGGGTGGCGGCGGGACCTGGTCGTCCTTGCCGATGTTCTGGATGCCGACCGGTTCGCCCTCCCGGGTGTTGGTCCTCCTGTTGATCAACCAGGTAATGAACCACAGCACCACGCCGATCGCCATCAGTCCCCCGGCGATCTGGTACTGGATGACGTTGCGGCCCACCCACGGTCCGGCGAGGAAGGCGCACAGCAGGGCCGCGACCAGGGGTAGCTGCCCCGGCGAGGTGAAGAACACCTCGCGGTTGGGGTCCCGCTTGCGGCGGAGGACAAGGCAGGCCACGTTCACGATGGTGAACACGCACAGCAGCAGGAACGCCGTTGTGCCCGAGAGGTTCGCCACGACGTTGCTCTCCGGGTCGGACGTGACATACCAGATCAGCCCCAGCGCCAGGACGGTGGAAAACAGGATCCCGGCCCACGGCGTACGGCGCCCCGGCAGGACCTTTCCGAGCGGCCGCGGCAGGACATCCTGGCGGGCCATGCCGTAGATCAGCCGGCTGGCCATCAGCATGTTGATCAGGGCGGTGTTGGCCACGGCGAAGACCGCGAGGAACGGGAAGACCTTGTCGATCGGGAAGTCCGGCGCCCCCTTGCTCACCACTTCAAGAAGGGCGGCGCCTTCGGCCTCCCGGATCCCCGCGAGCTCGGTGGGCGTGAGCACGCTGACCACGGAAATGGCCACCAGCATGTAGAGGATCACGGCGATGCCGAGGCCGGTCAGCATGGTCCGCGGGAAGATCCGCTCGGGGTTCTTAGTTTCCTCGACCATGTTTACCGAGTCCTCAAAGCCGACCATCGCAAAGAACGCGATGGACGTGGCCGCCGTGACGGCCAGGAACAGGCCCTTGTCCTGGTTGTCGGTGAAGACCGTGATCTCTGCGGGATTCCCTGTCCCTTGGGCCATCACGTAGAAGCCGACCCCGATCACAATGCACAGGGCGATCATCTCGACCAGGGTGAGCACTACGTTGAACTTCACGCTCTCCCCCACGCCGCGCAGGTTGATGGCCGCCAGCAGCAGCATAAAGCCCAACGCCACCGCGGTGACCACCTCCCGTCCGGGCATCTCCATCCAGCCGTTGATCGCCAGGCCGCCAAAGAAGTTCTGGGCAAGGACGTTCGCGGAGGTGGAAGCGCTGGTGATGCCGGAGCAGACGACGGCGAACGCGACCAGGAAGGTGACGAAGTGGATCCCGAACGCCTTGTGCGTGTAGAGCGCCGCGCCGGCCGCCTGCGGGTATTGGGTGACCAGCTCCAAATAGGAGAAGGCGGTCAGGGTCGCGACGACGAAAGCGAGCAGGAACGGCAGCCAGACGATGCCCCCCACCGTGCCTGCCATGGTTCCGGTGACGGCATAGACGCCGGCACCCAGGATGTCACCGACGATGAACAGGAGCAGCAGCTTGGGTCCGAGGACCCGTTTGAGCGTGGGTTCGTCACCTTCGGGAGTTACATCGAAGACTTTGTCGGACGTGGTGCTCATGGTTGACCTCCGCAGCGGGGTACCCGGCTCCTGCGAGCCGCGGCCGGACTCCCGGCCTCGATGTGACCTACTTCACTGTGATCTTCTCGGCTCAGTTTGGCAACTCCCGGCGCAGGACCTGCGATTCCTGGCTACCGACCTGCTCGCTCCACCACCATGCTAAACAGGGCCGCCATGGGCGGGCCGGCGATCGCCAGAAGTCCCGCGATCACCACGGCAGAAATCAGTGTGATGATCACCCACCCCCGCACGCCCCCGCGCTCTGGATGGTCGTCACCGGAGCTGCTGCTCTTCACGTTGCCCTCTTCTCCCGTTCCCGCGTAGCACCTCAGCGCCCATGCGCCGCCCGTGCCCGGCATTCTCGTCCAGCGTGCTGTGGTTTTCCTTGAGTCAAGGCCCATCTCCAGGCGCGCCCACCCCGGACAGCCGCCACCAGCCCTATCCCCTTCCGTCAGCGGGCCCGGAATGCCAGAGTTGAACGATGAATGAGGAAACTGGCGGACTGGTCCTGGACCTGGAATGCACGCTCGATGCTCCCCCGGAAGAAGTCTTTAGGATGCTGACGGAAGCGACCGAACTGGTGAAGTGGTGGGGTCCGCACGGCTTCACCATCCCTGCAGCCGAACTGGGCCTCACCGAGGGCGGCCGCTACCGATTCCGCATGACGCCGCCGGACGGCGAACCCTTCCACCTCTCAGGCGAGTTCCTGGAGATCGATCCTCCCTGGCGCCTGGTGTACACCTTCCGCTGGGAGGAACCGACGCCGGATGACCGGGAAACCGTCGTCGACCTCTCGCTCGGGAGCACCGGCGAAGCCACGCGCCTGGTGCTCTCACAGGGACCGTTCCTGACCGAAGAGCGGCTGGACCTGCACCGGAACGGATGGACCGAGTCATTCGAGAAATTGCAGGCGGTGTTGAATGGTCGCACCTGAGGACCCCGGAGGAAACGTTCCCCCTACCCTTGAGGCTGTCCTGCACGACGGCACCGCCATTCCCGTAGCCGTCCAGGGAGCGGGGCGCTCCGTGCTGCTCCCCGTCCGGATCGAGCCTTATCCGCCGTCGGAAGCGGAGACGATGCGGCGGTGGGGTGCGGACCCTGAGCTGGGGCCGAACCTGGTCGCCGGTCTTTGCCGCTCGCACCGCGTCATCTCGGCGGACTACGAAAGGCACCGGATGGCGCACCCCGCGCCGGACACCCTGACCCCGGCCAATGTCGCGGCCGACCTGCTGGCCATCGCGGACGCGGCCGGGGCCGATACCTTCGCCTATTACGGGTACTCGTGGCTGGCACTGGCCGGGCTGCAGCTTGCCGTCCGCACGGACCGGCTCTGGGCGCTGGCCATGGGCGGCTTTCCGCCTCTCGACGGCCCCTACCAGAGCATGCTTTCTGTCACGCGCTCCGCGCACCGGATGGCCAGCGAAGCGGCCGCCCAACGCCAGCCGGCCGACGTCGGGGTGGATGGTGCCGGGATTGACGTCAGCGAGATTGAACCGGGCGACTGGGACGCCTTCCCGGTCCAGACGTCAGAGGCACAGACCCGGCAATTCGTCACCCTGTATGAGGCGCTTCAAGCCTTCGACGACGCTCAAGTGACGCTGCCGCCGCGTCTTGCGCGGCTGGCTTTTGCCGGCTCGGCGGACAGGATCGACTACGGTCCGGCCTGGGACAACGTGCAGGTGATGATCGGCGAGTCCCTCGCCGCCCACGAACGCGAGCTCACTGCCGCCGGATGGGATGTGCGCGTCCTCCCCGGCCTTGACCACATCGGCGCAATGAACAGCAGTATCGTGCTGCCGCTACTTCAGGGCTGGCTCCGGAACGTCTGACAGAACGACTGGCGCGCTGGCGGCCAGGTGCAGCCGCGGGGGCCGACTGAGTGTTAACCGGCGGTCCAGCCGCGCGAACACAACTGTCCATCTCACCTCCCTAGGGTGGTCGGGTCGCCGGCGCAGCGCCGGCAACGGTCACCCAGGAGGAACCATCACCATGCGCACAGTCCTGACTGCCGCGGCCACCGCCGCGCTTATCGCCTCGCTCGCGAGCCCCGCCGTCGCCGCTTCAAACACCGAAGCAGGCTCCGCGCCGTCGTCGAACGCTTCCGGAACAGCTGCCGCAGAGGCAACAGCCAGCATCAAGACCAACGAGCGCAACGGCTCCGTTGACCTGCAGTCCCACCGGGGCGGCCGCGGCGAGTGGACCGAGGAATCCCTGGCCGCGTTCGCCACTTCGCTGAAGCTGGGCGTGACCACCCTAGAACTGGACACCCACCTGACGTCGGACGGCAAGGTCATCGTCTGGCATGACGACACCATCCAGGCGGACAAGTGCCGGGACACCGCGGAAGCCACGCCCGGCGATGCCGGCTTCCCGTACGTCGGCGACCGGGTAGCCGAGCTGTCGCTCGCCCAGATCAGGACGCTGGACTGCGGCTTCATCCAGTTAAAGGGATACCCGGAACAGGACGTCATCGAGGGCAACCGGATCGCCGAGCTCAAGGACGTGTTCCAGCTTGTGCGCGACGCCGACGCCCAGAAAGTCCGCTTCAACATCGAGACCAAGGTGGAAAGCAGCCAGATCGGCGGCGAGGGCATGGTGGCCCTGACCAACGCCGTGGTCACGGAGATCCAGGCCTCCGGCACGGCGGACCGCATCACGTTGCAGTCATTTGACTGGTCATCCCTGAACCTGACCAGGGAGATCGCCCCGGAGCTTCCGCTCGTTGCGTTGTCCAGCGGCGACGCGTGGCTCCAGATCGGCCAGCCCGGCGCCAGCCCCAACCTCGGCGGCATCGACATCGACACCTACGGCGGGTCCCTTGCCAAGGCAGCGGCGGCCCAGGGGTACGACGCCGTCTCCCCCACGTTCCGCTCCGTCACCCCCGGCATGATCGCCGAGGCGCACGAGCTCGGGCTGCCGGTCATCCCGTGGACGGTCAACACCACGGCGGACATGGAGCGCCTGATGGACCTCGGCGTGGACGGCATTATCACCGACTACCCCACGCGCCTGCGCACCGTCATGGAGGAGCGCGGCCTGAAGCTGCCGAAGGCCTACGCACCGAAGGCCTAGATGCACGACGGCGGCTGGCCGCCTCCCGTTCAACGCGGTCTGCGCGCCGCCGGGCTCAGCTCCTCAGACTGACGCCGCACGCAGAAAGGCTGTCTGCGTTCCCCTTTCGGAACGTGGACAGCCTTCGTTGTGCCCGCCGGCGGTCGGTCCGGCCGCCGTCGTGCGGGGTTTTCCTCAGGCCATAGCCATGGCGCCGATCTGCCGCATGATGCTCATGTTGTCAGTGGTGCCCCAATGCTCGGCGACTTTGCCTTCCTCGACGCGGATGATGTCAGTGCAGTCGAACTCCACGCTCTTGCCCGTTGGTGGGATGCCGGTCAGTTCCCCGCGATGGGTGCCCGTAAGGACCACGTGGCATGCTTCCATGTTTCCGGCGCTCAGCGAGGGGGTGATCTCCTTGACCTTGATATCCGGGAAGGCCGACCGCATCGTGTTCACGAAGTATTTGACGCCCTCCTTGCCCGGCGGTTGCCCGGGGAGGCCCTCCTCGTGATCCACAAAGCCGTCCATCGTCAGCTCATCAACAAGGGCGAGATTCCCGCTCTCAATTACGTCCTTGTAGAACCGCTCTATCAACTTAATTTCTTCAGACATTTCCGACTCCTGGTAGGTGCGAGACCGAATGGGATCCCCCAGCGTCTGACACCGGCATAACGTGCAGACCCAACGCTGTTCGGGCGTCCTTCCAGGCAGCGGCCCGCGCGAAGCGCCGGCAAACACTGTGAAAAAGTAGTGCGGAACGGGCGAAATGCCCCGTTAAGGCCGAAGATATTCCGGGGCTTCGCGCGTGTCAAGGTCCTGACTGCCGCCGCTCCCGCCCTGCCGGTCTGCGCCCCGGATATTGTCGCACCGGCCGCATAGTCTGCCGTCAAGAGCTTGTACCTTCTGACAGGGGATGACATGGCTGATCCGATCCGCGAGGCCATCGGCACGACGCCTTCCTCGCCTGCAGCAGCCGCCCCGGTCCCTGAATCAACAGCGCCGGATGAGCCCGGCGGGCCGCAAATACTCGCGGCAAGCGGCAAGTTCACCGACGACGCCGTCGCAGACTACCTGCGCCGGCTCAGGCATTACGACTTGCTCACCGCCGGGCAGGAAGTGGAACTGGGACAGGAAATCGAGGCAGGGCTTTTCGCGGAACAGCTCTTGGCGGACGGTACGCCCCGGCCCGGTCAGGACATAGGGGATCTTCGGACCATCGTCCGTCTGGGCCAGCGGGCCGCCGACGCGCTGCTGCACGCCAACCTCCGGCTGGTTGTGTCGATCGCCAAGCACTACACCCACCGGGGCCTCGACTTTCAGGACCTGATCCAGGAAGGAAACCTGGGACTGCACAGGGCCGTCTGCAAGTTCGACTTCACCAAGGGTTTTCGATTTTCCACCTATGCCGGGCTGTGCATCCGGAATGCCATCCTTGGGGCGCTGGCTGATCAGGCAAGGCTTATCCGCCTGCCGACCAACGTCGTTGAACAGTTGCAGAAAGTGCGGTCAGCCCAACGGGTGGCAGCTATGACCGGAGCCGTTTGCAGCCCGGAAGATCTGTGCCAGCTGACGGGCATTTCGCTGGGGAAGATCGAGTGTCTGCTGGCCCTGGACGCGCCAGTCTCCTCGTTGGACACCCAGGTCCCCGACGGCCGGGGCGGTACCCAAGCCTTGGCCGAACAGCTGTGGGATTCCTCCCACCCCGACGTGACGGAGTCGTTCTTCCATCAACAGATGAAGGCGCAGGTACATGCCGTACTCGACACGCTCGAGGACCGGGAGGCCCGGGTCATTGCGATGCGCTTCGGCCTAACGGGTGGCGGCGACAAAAGCCTGGACGCGGTAGCAAGCGCTTTCGGCATGACCCGCGAACACGTCCGCCGGATCGAAGTCGCGGCGATGCAGAAACTCAGGGACCCTTCCCGGTCCAACGTGCTGCGGCAGTATCACTTTGACGATGACAGCCCATCCGGCGTCGCATCCTCACCCGACGAGGCGAAGCCGGCGGAGTCCGCGCCGGCGCCGCTCAGCCTGGCCGCTCCCGCCACAGCAGCGAGACCACGAACACCACCGCGCCGAGTCCCAGCATGACAAGGACCATGAGTCCCCAGTTGTCCTGGTTGACCCCGGTGCCGTAGAAAATCCCGATCAGGACCGTGGCCGTGATCGCCCCGAGGTACCGGCAGGTCTGGAAGATCCCGGCGGCCACGCCGCGCTCCTCAGGCCGGGTGGAGAGGTACATGCCCTGGCTGGAGGCGATGCTGACCACCCCGTAGGGCACGCCCAGCAGCGCGGTCAGCGCGATCACCAGCGGAATCGCGAACGACGCGGTCAGCAGCCACATCGTCCCGGACCCGACAAGCAGCAGCAGCACGCCCGCGATCAGCACCCGCTTCACGCCGAAACGGTCGATGGCGCGGACCGCGAACGGCGTCACCACCACCGACATCGCGGCCAGCGGCAGCATCAGCAGGCCGACGACGCCGGGCTGGTAGCCGCCGGCTTCCTGCAGCAGCTGCGGCAGCCCGAAGAAGGCGAAGTAGTAGACGCCGTTGAACAGGGCGAAGCCCAGATAGACCAGCAGCAGCGGCCGGTTCCGGCCCAGCAGCCGCAGGTCCAGGAACGGCGGGGCGAACCGGAGTTCGCGCCACACGAAAAGCACGGCCAGCAGCGTGCCTGCGCCGAGCAGCCACCAGCGGTAGTCCGGCAGGACATCGAGCAGGGCCATCATCACCAGGACCATGGAGCCCATGAAGGCCAGGATGCCGGGAATGTCCGAGTCCCGCAGCAGCTCCGAGGCCCGGCCGCGTTCCCGGTCCTCATCCGCTGGCGCGAACCGGCGCACCAGGAGGATTGCGGCCAGGGACAGCGGGACGTTGACCAGGAAGAGGGCCTGCCAGCCGACGAAGCCCACGAGCAGGCCGCCCACCACCGGTCCGACGGCGGCCGCGGACGTGTTGGCCATCTGGATCCGGCCCAGCGGCCGGGTGGACTTCACCTGCGCCCGCTTCGCCAGTGCCCCGACCATCACGACGGCGCTCGGGTAGGCGGCCGCTGTGCCCAGGGCCATAACGGCACGGGCCACGCAGAGCACAGCAAAGTTCGGCGCGAACGGGGCCAGCGCACAGGTCACGGCCACCAGGGCCATGCCGAGGATAAACAGCCGCCGCGGGCCGAAGCGGTCCGCGAACCGGCCCATCAGCGGCTGGCCCGCCGCGGAGGTGAGGTAGAAGGAGGTGATCACCCAGGTGACGGCGGCGACGTCGAGCCCGAAGTCGGCGCGCAGCACCACCAGGGCGACGGCGATCATCGAGGAGTTCAGCGGGTTCAGGGCCGTGCCCAGGCTGAGTCCGGCGACGGCGAGGCCCGCCCGGGGAGAGTTGCTCACGGCAACAGTCTGTCCCACCGCGTGCCGTGGCCGGAACTCCGTGACGTTGCAGGCCGGCCAGAAACAAAGGTCGCGGGGCCATCCCCGGCAACAGAACAAGGGGAAGGGCCAGCGAGTGCCCTTGTGATCCCTGGACCTATTCGGACCGAGTCTGGCCGGTCCAGGAGGTTCCGTCCCAGAAGCCCAGAACACCGGCCGACCCAGTCGGATACCAGCCCGACGGCGGCAGCGGTGGCGCGGGCGGAGCCTCCCTGTAAGGCTCCACGACGGTCGCGGATTCGACAGCTGCTTGGGGTCGATTTGAGGGAAGACTTGATTCGTAGGGGCTGAGGGTCCGACCTGCGTTCTTGGCATAGCTCTCGGCCGCCAGTCGTTTGACCAGTTCCCGGGCAATATCCAGCGACGTGGTGTGGTGCGTCCACGCACTTCCGTCCCAATAGCGGGCCGTACTTCCCTCGTTGTACCAACCGGCTCTGGGACCCCCGACATTGAGTCCCGCAGCTAAGAACTCGCCGAATTTGGCCGTGATCCTGTCCGCAGGCTGGGGGGCGGGCGTGGTCAGGTTGTGCCAGTACGCCGCAACATAGTCATTCGCATCAGACTGACTCAGCCGACCTGCAGAGACTTCCGAATCTGCCCACTGGGACAGGCGCTGATACTCTGCGGCGAGTTGTTGGTGCCGCATTTGAGCAAGCTGCGCCGCCGCCAGCTCCGCCTGAACGGCATTTTGTTCCAATAGCGTCCGCTGTACGTTTAATTGCTGCCTGCCGGTGATAAATGTTCCGACATTCGCCGCCGTATTAAGGCGGTTTCCCTTCATCCTGCCCATCGGGACAGTCCATTCCGAGACTTATATTCGCAGGTTGCCCGTGCGCCGCAGCTTATTGTTGTTCGAATGCTCAATCGCCGAGGTTCCGGCTGACTTGGACTTTATCGCAACTCTTCCGGTCTTACCGCCATTCTGGAACTTTCCGAGCAGCGCAACTGCGGACAGCCACCGGTCACAGGCTGGCCCTACTGCTTAACATCAAGTCAAAGTCGACGGCCCCGCCAGCTTTCTGTGTATTCTCTCAACGGGCGGCGATGCCGCATATTGCCTTTGGGGGGGAAACGGGCATAGATGCCTTTCCTGGCGCGCTAACTCCGCGAGTGCTCCCGTCTGTTCCCAAGGCAAACATCGCCCCCACAATTGGCTAAGTTGCCAGTTGAAACTTCGCACAGCATCCAACACATATCCGCAGTTGCCCGCCACAGGGCTGCCCATGAAAGGGTCTCAATGAGCCAGCCAACACCCCCTCCCGTAGGCCCAAAGGCAACCTACCCTCCGGCCCCTGCACCCTACGCGGGCGCTCCCTCGGCTTACCCGGGCGCCCCCACCGCTTACCCGGGCGCTCCCTCTGCTTACCCGGGCGCCCCCACCGCATTTCAGGGTCCGCAGCCCGGACAACAGTCCGCCGTCGGTAGCAAGTCCTTCCTGACGGCTTGGCTTCTGTCGCTGATCGTCGGTGTCTTTGGTGTTGATCGCTTCTACTTGGGCAAGATCGGCACAGGCATCCTCAAGCTCGTCACGGCCGGCGGCGCCGGTATCTGGGTTCTTGTGGACCTGATCCTGATCCTCACCAACAAGCAGACGGACAAACACGGGTACAAGCTTGCGGGTTATGACCAGCACAAAAAGGTCGCCTTGATCGTCACTGGAGTCGTAGTGGTATTCGGCTTCATCTTCAACGCTACGCGGCCAGCTCCGGCGTTGACGCCCGCCGCAGCTCCGGCCGCGACAACTGCTGCCTCCGCCGCCCCCGCTGCGACGAATGCGGCTGAGGCTGCGACCGGAGCCAAAGTCGGTGAGCCATTCACTGCCGACATGGGCAACGGGAACGTCGCGCGGATCACCATCGTCTCGGCGGCCTACGGACCCGTTGCGTCCACGGGCCCGCTGGCAACCCCGGCGACGAACGGCGGCTATTTGATTCTGGATGTCCTCTGGGAAACCGACAAGGGAGAAACGTCCAGCAACCCGCTGTACTTCAAAGCTAAGGACGCCGACGGTCGATCCGCAAACACGGAACTGGTCATTGATGATCAGATCGGCTCGGGCGAGGTACCTGCCGGCGACAAAGCGCGCGGCAAGGTTGCCTTTGATATCAAACCCGGTACGTCAACGGTAATCGTCACGACTCCGCTGCTTCAGGAAGCGGCCCGGGTCCAGGTCACTCCGTAGTCAGTTCATTGTTGGACCCGGCTCCGGCGATTATTACCGCCGGAGCCGGGTCCCCTACGTGATGTCACTGTTGCAAAGCACCGTTCAACCCTGGGCTTATGCAACGAATTCGAAGGGTTGTGGCCTCGTCCACGAGGTCAAAGGAATTTTAGAGATACGTGAATGGGGAGAAATGAAGAAAGCACTGGTCTTGGGTGGCGTCCTCTGTTTGACATTGTCCGGCTGCGCAGGGGCAAGCGCGCCACAGGCCGCCCCGACGGTCACTCACACAGTGACTCAAACCGCAACGGCAACCGTGACTGCAACGGTCACAGTTGCCCCGGAGACGGTCGCTGCTGCGGCCCCCGTGGTGGCCGAGCCGGCATCTCCGGCCGCGCCACTGACGGCTGTCATTCCGGCAGTCGTGCCAGGGACGAACGCCGAAGCATTGGATGACGACCTGACGGCACTGGGCTTTAAGAAAGTCGTGTACAACGCGGACACAGGCAAAACGGTCTTATTGCTCAGCAACTGGACCGTAACAGGTATCGACAACGCCGGCGTAGAACAGTCTGTAGAAAAGGCAGTAGTTGTCCACGTAACAAAGTAGAGCGTCGGACCGGCGCGGACTCACTAACTGAGTCCGCGTCAGCGCCGCTCCCCCGCTCCCGGTGTCACAGGACTTTGGAAAGGAACGCCCTGGTCCGGTCGTGCTGCGGATCGCTCAGGATCTGCCGGGGTGGTCCGGCCTCCACGACCACGCCTTCGTCCATGAACACCAGCGTGTCCGCCACTTCGCGGGCGAACCCCATCTCGTGCGTCACTACGATCATGGTCATGCCGCTCTTGGCCAGTTCCTTCATGACGTCGAGCACCTCACCCACGAGTTCCGGGTCCAGGGCACTGGTCGGTTCGTCGAAGAGCATCAGCTTCGGGTCCATGGCCAGGGCACGGGCGATGGCCACGCGCTGCTGTTGCCCGCCCGACAGGTGCGCCGGGTAAGCATCGCCTTTGTCCCCCAGGCCCACGCGCTCGAGCAGTTCCGTGGCCCGGGCGGTGGCTTTGGCCTTGGAAATGCCCTTCACCCGCATGGGCGCCAGGGTGATGTTCTCCACAGCGGTCAGGTGCGGAAACAGGTTGAACCGCTGGAACACCATTCCGATTTCCTGGCGCTGGAGGGCTGCTTCCTTGAGCTTCAGTTCGTAGAGCTTGCCTCCTTTTTGCCGGTAGCCAACGAGCTGCCCGTCGACTGAAAGCCGGCCGCCGTCGACCCGTTCCAGGTGGTTGATGCACCGCAGGAACGTCGACTTGCCCGAACCGCTGGGCCCCACAATGCACAGCACCTCCCCGGGGTCGACTTCCAGGCTGATCCCGCGGAGCACCTTGTTGGTGCCGAAATTCTTGGAGACACGCTCCGCGAGCACCATCGGCACGTCCGTCATCCTTTTCCTCCAAAGTCTGTCCCGATCGGTGCGGCGGTCGTGCCGGGGACCGCAGTCTCGGCCGGTCCCGGCGTCGCCGGTTCCTTGCCCGCCCTGATCCGCCCGGTTCCCCGGGAGAACCGCTTTTCAATGAAGTGCTGGCCAACCATCAGAATGGAGGTGAACAGCAGGTACCACAGCGAGGCCACAATCAGCAGCGGCACCGGCGTGAACGTCACGGCGGAAATACCCCGGGACACACCATAGAGGTCGATGCTCAACGGGATCGCCGCCACCAGTGAGGTGGTCTTGAGCATCGAGATCACCTCGTTGCCGGTGGGCGGAATGATGATCTTCATCGCCTGCGGAACCACCACGTACCGCATCGTCTGCCCCCAGGACATCGCCAGCGCCGTTGAGGCCTCCTCCTGGCCCGGGTCCACGGACAGCAGCCCGGCACGCACGATTTCGGACATGTAGGCGGCCTCGTTCAGCGCCAGCCCGATCACGGCAGTGATGAAGAGGTTGGTGAAGACCTCATTCGGGATGGTGACCCACGGCTCCGTAAACGGGATGCCCAGCGTGAACACCGGATAAATCAAGGACACGATGCCCCAGAAGACCAACTGAACGTAGACCGGGGTTCCGCGGAAGATCCAGATGTACAGCCAGGCAACGCTCTTCAGCACCGGGTTCGGTGAAAGCCGCATGATTGCCAGCAACAGGCCGAGCACGATCGCGCCGATCATCGCGTAGATGGTCAGCCACAACGTCACCCACGCGGCCTGGCTGATCCGGCGGTCGAAGATGTACTTGCCCACATCAGGCCAGCCATAGTCCGAGCGCTGGGCGGCGTCCAGCACAA
The DNA here is from genome assembly GCF_031456935.1 of Arthrobacter ginsengisoli. Lineage (NCBI taxonomy): Bacteria > Bacillati > Actinomycetota > Actinomycetes > Micrococcales > Micrococcaceae > Arthrobacter > Arthrobacter ginsengisoli. The sequence goes on from NZ_JAVDVQ010000012.1 coordinate 92,971, forward strand.
AGACCGCCAGCCCGAGGACGAGGAGCACCGCCACCACGTTCCGCCACGGGTGGCGCAGCGGGATGGCGACGATCGCTTCCGGCGGTGCATCATCCCTGCCCTGTGTGCTGCCGACCCGCGGCTTGCGACCTGCCCGCGGCTTGATACCGGGTTCCGGCGTCCTGCCAGGTTCCTCAGTCATCCGGCCGGATTCCGGCTCGCTCATCTGCGATCAGCCTTTGGCTGCCACGTTGAGGTCCGCCGTCTTGACTCCCCCGGCTTCGACGCCCCACTTGGACAGGATCTTGGTGTAGGTGCCGTCGTCGATCAACGTCTGGAGCGCCTTCTGGAGGACCGGCGTAAATTCGCTGCCCTGGGCCACGGGGATTCCGTACGGTGCCACTTCGAAGGCGTCGCCGGCGGTCTGCAGCTTGTCCTTGGTCTTGGAGATCGCGTAAAGGGTCACGGGTGAATCGGCGCTCATGGCATCGACCTGTCCGACGACGAGGGCGTTGGTCGCCTGGTCCTGGGCGTCGTACCTGAAGATGGTGATGGCCGGCTTGCCAGCGTCGGTGCAGGCCTTCGACTTTGCGGGCACTTCGTGGGTGTCCTCATAGGTGGTGGCCTGGACGGCGACCTTGAGTCCGCAGGCGTTGTCGGGGTCCACGGTCTTGCCCTTCGGCGCGGCCCACTGGATCCCGGCGGAGTAGTAGTTGACGAAGTCGACCTGCTTCTCGCGTTCGAGGGTGTCCGTGAAGGAGGACATGCCCATGTCATCCTTGCCGGCGCGGACGGCGGGAAGGATGTTGTCGAAGGTGCCGATGTCGAAGTTAACCTTCAGGCCCATGACCTGGCCCAGGGCGTTGGTCAGGTCCACTGACCAGCCTGCCGGGTTGCCGTTGTCGTCCTTGTACTCGTTGGGCGGGTAGTTGTTGGCCATGCCGACGTTAAGAACACCCGCGGTCCTCATCTTCTCCGGAAGCATCGCGGCAATGGCGTCATTCTTCTTGACCTCGATGGCGTCAGCGGTTCCGGATGCCGCGCCGGTGGCGGCGGGCTGGCTGTTGTCGACGCAACCGGAGAGCGCGAGCGCTGTAGCCAGGGTGAGAACGGGGAGGAGGTATCGGGAGCGCATGGTTTCCTTAGCTGTTCAGAGAATCACTAGGTTCCCGCAAGTCTGCGGGAGGAGGGCACTGTGTGCCTGCATGTTCAGAAATCGTTAAAGCGTGTTGCCTGACACTTTTGTTTCAAGGATTTCTCCGGAATGACGGATGTCCCGAAGAATTTCCCCGCCTCGAGCCTTCAACTCGGAAATGCTGGAAACGCCCACTAACGTCATCGTACGCCGCAGTTCGTCGCCGAAGATCTCAATGATGCGCCCGACGCCGGGCGAGCCCGCCGCCACCAGTCCGTACAGGTAGGCCCTGCCGATCGAGCAGGCATCGGCGCCCAGCGCCAGTGCCTTGAGGACGTCGCTTCCCCGGCGGATGCCCGAGTCCACGTAGATCTCCATCGAATCGCCCACCCGCTGCCGGGATTCCTGCAGCACATCCATCGGACTCAGCATGTGGTCGAGTTGGCGGCCGCCGTGGTTGCTCAGCTGGACGGCATCCAGGCCGATCCGGGCGGCCTTTTCGACGTCGGCCGGGTTGACGCAGCCCTTGAGCACGATCTTGCCGTGCCACGCCTGCCGCAGGGCAACCAGTTCGTTCCATCCGCTGGTCGCATCCGAGTGGCCGAGGATGTGCTGCCACATGGACGGGGTGACCACGGAGGTGGCCGCGGGACTGCGCGGATCCAGGTTCGGGAAACTGATTCCGTCCGACTTCAGGAAGTTGATCCACCAGGACGGCCGCCGGGCGATGTCCGTGATGGTTGACAGGGTCAGTGCCGGCGGAGCCGTGAAGCCGTTGTGCAGGTCCCGTTCCCTGGCGCCCAAGGCCCGGGTGTCGACGCCGACAATCAGTGTGGTGAATCCGGCGGCATCGCAGCGCGCCAGTTTGTCCTTCAACGCCTGGGCGTCGGAGGTGAGCCCGAAGTTGAACCAGCGGTCCAGGTCTGGGTGGCTCGCGGCGATGGTTTCCATCGGCACGGTGCTCAGTCCGGCCAGTCCGTACGGGATGTGGGCCCGGGCGGCGGCCGCCGCGACGGCCAGCTCGCCCTCGGGATGGAACAGCCGGGTGGCGCCGGTGGGCGTCAACGTCAGGGGCAGGGCACTGGTTTTCCCGAGGATGGCCGTGCCGGTATCGGGTCCGGAAACCGGGCCCCAACTGGGCATCAAGGCCCAGGAATCGAAAACCGCACGGTTGCGCCGGAGCGTCACTTCGTCTTCAGAGCCGCCGTCGAGATAGTCGAAGATCCCGGCCGGCAGGACCCGCTGTGCCGACTTGCGGTATTCCTCCACGTTGAACGCGTTGGCCAGCACCCGGCGTCGCCGGGACAACACGGGGGCTTTGACCTGGATGAGTTGCTTGGCTTCGCTGAATTTCAAGGACGGCCTTCCAGTACTCGCGGGCGTTATCGTTCAGTAGACAAGCTGCCATGGCGACCGCAGATCCCGATCAGACGATTCTGGCCTAGTCGACCCTCCCGGACCCGCCCATCGACGAGACACGCCGGAGCTCGATCCTGCGCATGTTCCGTTTTCCGGCGAGAAGGCTGACGAGAAGGCACGAGCAGAGTCAGGCCCCGGCGGACGCCGCCGCGGACGACGGTGCCAAATGCCCCCATGCGAGCTCACGGAGCCGGACGAGATCCAGGGCAGGCTGGGCGGGCGGGACGCCCGGACGGTTCCGCGGAACCACGACGCGGAGGGCGCCGCGTTCGATGCTGCAGCGCACCGGAGTGGGAATCAGCAGGGCCTCGCCGTCCACTCCGACGGGGATCTCGGACGCGTCGGCATCGACCACGACTTCCATCGCAGTGCGCTGGATCAGCCCGCGCTTCGTCGCGCGGCGCAGCAGTCCGACAGCTTCACGGGTGCTGGCGGCCGAGAGTGCCACCGCGCCGAGGGCGCCCCGGTCGAGCCGCGTGCGGCGGCCCAGGCCCGCGAGGTCGTGGCTGCCGTAGGGACCATTGCTCACCAGCACTGCCTGCGGCCCGTCCACCGTCTCGCCGTCGACTATGGCGCGCAGCCGCGCGCCCTTGTGGCCCTTGATCAGATCCGGGAGCATCTCCAGCACGGTACCGGCTTTGTCATCGCGGTACTCCGGGCTTTGCACCACCTCGGCATAGACCCCGAAGGAGGCGTTGTTGACGAAGGTGCGGCCGTTGATTTTGCCCAGGTCGACGTGAAGCTCCACACCGTCACGGAGGGCATCCAGGCAGCCCGTTGGGTCCTCCCGATCCAGGCCCAGATCCAGGGCGAAATGGTTGCGGGTGCCGGCACTGATCACCAGGAACGGAAGGTTGTGCTCGGCTGCGATGCCCGCCACCAGCGCCTGGGTTCCGTCGCCACCGGCGACGCCGAGCAGGTCGGCTCCCCGCTCCACCGCTTGCCGGGCCAGCGCGGCAACATCCACTTTGCCCGGTCCCTCGAGCAGCGCCACCTCGGCCCCGAGTTCCTCCGCCTTCCGTTGCAGCTCGAACTTCACGACCTTGCCCCCGCCGGACCGCGGGTTCATCACCACAAAAGGATGCCGTGACGTCGGAGCAGGGTACTCGGTCATCTTCGACCCCTCCCGACGCTCCCGGAGCGCGGCGCGGGCACAGACCAAAGCAACAAACACGAGCGCCAGCGTGATCACGACCTCCCACAGCAGCCCGGCTTGCATAAACAGGGCAAGGACCACCAGCGGGGCGAGCACGGCGAGGGCCAGCGCGCACCAGCGCAGGAAGCCGCGGCTGATCAGGAACCAGTAGATCGCAGCCACGGTCACCACGATGCCGCCGGCACCTGTCAGGAGCAGTGCAACAGTGCCCGCCAGCCCCGCAGCCGCCAACGGGACCACGGCAGCACAGAAGGCCGAGGCGTAGGCGGCCCGCGCCCACCACCGCCGGGTCTGGGGGACCTCTTCGAGGGGAATGACAGTCATGTCCTGCTCCTTGCGGTAGTCCGGCCCCGGCCAAGTTCCTCGACCGCGGCCGTGCCGTCAGGTCTTGATTTTCGCCACGGTCATCAGGATCGCCGAGTCCTCTTCCGCTTCGAGGCTGTGCAGCCCGTCCGGCACAATCAGCAGGTCCCCCGTCTTCCCCTGCCAGGATTCATTGCCGGAACGCAGCCGGACGCAGCCCCGCAGTACAAAGACCGTGGCTTCGCCGGGATTCTGGTGTTCGCTCAACTTCGTGCCCGCCCTGAAGGCCATCACCGTCTGGCGGAGGGTCTTCTCATGGCCACCAAATGCCGTATCCGCTGCCCGTCCGCTCGGTGCCGCCACCGCCGCCGCTATTTGCTGCCGGGCAAGGGCATCGAGCGATATCTTCTGCATGGGGCCACCCTACTCAGAAACAGGCCGCCTGCCGAGGGTCCTTTGCCCCGGTCAGGGCACGTCGTCACGCCGGACTCGCCCGGGGTCCAAACCGTGCCTCAGCCCGCCTGGTCGACAGCCGACATGTCGCCGACGCCGGGCGTGCCATCGGCGAGCGCGTAGCGCTGCAGCACCGCACCCTTCGGTGAGGTGACGACCGGCTCGATGAGTTTGAGGTTCGTCGGAACCACCCCGTCGGCGAAGACCTTTTTTCCACCGCCGAGGAGGATCGGATAAACCCAGAGGGTGAGCCGATCGAAGAGCCGCTCGGCGAACAGGGTCTGCACGAAGTTGAGACTGCCGATGACGTGGATGTTCTCGTGCCGGTCGCGCAGTTCGCGCACGGCGGCCACGACATCGGGACCGAGCAATGTGGAGCCGGCCCACTCGAGGGCCGGTGTCTGGCGCGAGGCCACATATTTCGGGAGGCGGTTGAACAGCCGCGCGATGTCCCCGTCCGCCTGCGGCCAGTACGCGGCGAAAATGTCGTAGGTCCGGCGCCCCAGCAGCAGCGCGTCCATCCCCGCCATCCCGGCGTCGATCTGCTCGCCGACGACCTTGTCTATGAGTGGCGCCTGCCAGCCACCAAACGCGAAACCGTCCTCAGTGTCCTCCTCCGGCCCGCCGGGCGCCTGCGCGACGCCGTCCAGCGTGGTGAACAGGTCGATATGGATGAGTCCCATGCCGTGCTCCTTCCCTGTCGCCCGTCGTCGCCCCGGCGACGGGATCACTTCGAGGCTGGCACACGATCCCCCTCCGAAGCAACGGGTATCTGCGCCTAGTACACCACCCGGAAATTACTGAACGCCCCTGAGGCCCGGGAGATCGATTCCTCCACGTTCTCCACCCGGCCCGGCGCCTCCGGCGAGCGCAGCCAGCGCCGGAACTCCAGCACCACGGACTGCGGGCCCTCCGCCAGGATGGCCACCGAACCGTCGTTGTTGTTCCGGACCGTGCCGGTCAGCCCAAGCTCCTCGGCCTGCCGCACTGTCCAATAGCGGAAGCCAACGGCCTGCACCACGCCGTCCACCCGTGCAGTCAGCCGGACCCACTCGCCGGAATCGCCCTTCGGAAACTCAGCCATGCTCCCAATTTAGCGCCCATTGCGGGGGCAACCGCCAGAGAAAGCTGCGCTTTCCACATAGGGACCTTTGCCCCTTACTTTCCTCGAACCTCCGAGGCAAGGATGGTTGGATGCGCCGCGGGGACATGTCGAGAAAACGGCATGGCACATCGAAGTGCCTCACCTCCCGCCGTGCTCATTGCCCGAAAGGACAACAAGATGGCTGGACAATTCGAAATCTTCACGGACGCTGAGGCCAACGTCCGATTCCGGCTCCTCGGAGCCGACGGCACGGTTCTGGCGATTTCCAAGGCATTTGACGACAAACGGTCCGCCGCTGACGGCATCATGGCAGTCCGCGAGTGCGCCGGAACCGGCCTGATCAAGGAGGACCGCACCAACGCGTGGGGCGGCACCGGACGGACCCGGGCAGGCCTGCCGACACCGGCGAACCGCCGGCACCGGCATTCCCCCGCCGTCTAGGCGGCGAAGCAGCAAGACCCCGGGCAGGCAGCCCGGCACACTCGGGAGCCGCAATGGACGAAGCACGGGTCCACATCAGCGGCTTCCGAATGGACTTCGGCGACACCACAGTGATCCGCGACCTCTCCTTCGACGTACACGCCGGCGAGACCTTCGGTTTCCTCGGCAGCAACGGCTCCGGAAAGACCACGACCATCCGTGCCCTGCTCGGCATTTACGAGCCCACCGCCGGAATCCTGCACATCAATGGCCGGGACTTCAAACCCGAACACGGCAACCGGCTGGGCTACCTCCCTGAGGAGCGCGGGCTGTACAAGAAGGAAAAGGTCATCGACATCATGACCTACTTCGGCCGGCTCAAAGGGATGGAGCGGCGCACCGCAAAGCAATGGTCACTTGAGTACCTGGACCGCGTGGCGCTGGCGGACCGCGCCTCCGCCGTGCTGGACAAGCTTTCCAGCGGGCAGCAGCAAAAAGTCCAGCTCGGCGTCACCATCATGAACAATCCCGAGCTGCTGATCCTGGACGAACCCACGAAGGGCTTCGACCCGGTCAACCGGCGCCTGCTGCTGGACATCATCGGCGAGCAGAAACACGGCGGCGCCACCGTGGTCATGGTGACGCACCAGATGGAAGAGGTGGAGCGGCTCTGCGACCGCGTCATCCTGCTCAAGGACGGCACCGCGGAAGCCTACGGCACCATCGACGAGGTGCAGAACAAGTACGGCGGCCGGATCATCCGGATCAGGCACAGCGGTCCCATCCCCCGCTCACCGCACTACGACGTGACGCTCGAAGAGACCAACTATTCGGAGCTCTCCATCACCGACGCCACGGACGAAGCTGCCATCCTCAAGGACCTGGTCAGCGCCGGCGTGACCGTCCGGAGCTTCAGCACCACCAAGATCTCCCTCGAGGACATCTTCATCCGGGTCTACGGTGACCAGAACAAGGGCGACCAGAACAAGCCCTCCCCTCCCGCCACCACACCGCCCCGTCCGGGGGAAGGGGTGTAGTGCCGTGGCGCAGCACAATCTGGGCACCGTCGTGGGCTTCGAATTCATCCGCACCGTGACCAAAGGCCGGTTCTGGATCGGCACCTTGTCGGTTCCGGTCATCATTGCCGTGGTCTTCGGGCTGATCTTCCTCAGCAACACCACCACGGACACCGCAACCGAGGCGCAGAAAAGCGCCCAGTTCAGCATCTCCTACACAGACGCCTCCGGACTGATCACCGCCGCCGACGCCGCACTCTTCGGGGCCACCGCCGCGGACTCCCCCGACGCCGGGATCCAGGCCGTGCAGTCCGGCGCCGTGGACGCCCACTTCGACTACCCCGCCCACCCCGAAACGACGGCCGTGCACGTCTACGGTGCGGACAAGGGGATCTTCGAGAACGGCAAGTACGCCGCCGTCGCGCAGGCCATGCTGACGCACGCCGTCGAACAGAAGATCGGGTCACCGCAGCTGTCCGCACTCGCAGCCGGAAAAGTGCAAATCCAGACCGTCACCTATGACGGCACCAAGGAATCCGGCGGCCTGGGCTCGGTGATTCCGCCGCTGTTCTTCCTGGTCATCTTCTACGGGCTGATCGTGCTCCTGGCCGGGCAAATGCTCAACTCCACGCTGGAAGAGAAGGAAAACCGCGTCACCGAGATGATCCTGACCACGCTCAAACCGACGACGCTCATCGCGGGCAAGGTGATCGCGCTGTTTGGGATCGGCCTGGTGCAGATGATCGTGTTCCTCTCACCCATCCTGATCGCCCGGCTGTTCTTCCCCGAGGAGCTCAGCCTCACGGCCCCGGACCTGCCCCCGCTGGTCCTGGACCCGGTCCGGATGACCGTGGGCCTGCTCATCCTGATCGGCGGCTTCGCCTTGTTCACCACCACGCTGGTGGCCATCGGCGCCGTGATGCCAACCGCCAAAGAGGCCGGCAACTTCATGGGCGTGATGATGGCGCTGATCTTTGTGCCGTTCTACGCCGTGGCCCTGGTGGTCTCCGATCCGCAGTCCGTGATCGTGCAGATCTTCACCTTCTTCCCCTTCTCGGCCCCGGTGACCGCCCTGCTCCGCAACGGCTTCGGCTCCCTGAGCCTGCTCGAGGCCGGCATTGTGATTGCGATCCTTTACGTGGGCGCCGCGGTGATGCTCCGCCTCGCCGTGCGGCTCTTCCAGTACGGCTCCATCTCCTACACCTCAAAGGTCAACGTCCGGAACGCACTGCGTTCCAAGGCGCGGCGCCCTGTTGCCGGAGTGCCCCCGACGGCGGCCGGCTGAGGGCCGTTCCGGCTACCGGGTGGCGAGGAAGTTCCTGATCGCCTCGGCCATGGGCCTGGACTGGGTCCAATGCAGGTAATGGCCGCCGGCCAGCGGGACAATTTCGTGGCGTTTGACGTTCTTCAGGAGGTTCTCGAGCGCCGCAGCCTTGCCCGCTGTCTCCGCGGATCCTTCGTCGGCGAGGAAAGCCAGTACGGGGAGGGTGTCGGGGTAGCTGATTCCGCGCAGGTCCGCGGCGTTGTTTCCGATCCGTGCGGTTTCATCGGCGACAGCCTGGTTGCCGAAATTCCAGCTCATCATCAGGCGCATGCGTTCGCGTTCCTCCGGCGTGTAGGCGTCGCCGTCGGGTTCCGCGAGCCCGGGAGCCACCGCGAGCACGTCCCGCACCACGCCTGTGACGGAGAGCAGCCGCGCCAGGCCCAAACCTCCTGACTGCACTTCCACCGGCCCGCTCGTGGCTTTCGGCACGGTGACGTCGATCCCGATCACGGCTGCCACCTCGGCCGGATAGCGGTTGGCGTAGTCCAGCATGTAGAAGCCGGCGATCGAGTGGCCGGCCAGGGTATAGGGCTGAGCGATGTTGAGCTTTCCCAGCACTTCGTGGAGTTCCGTGCTGATGTTCTTGTTGCTCCGCTCGCTGGCGCTCAGGTCGCTGTAGCCATAGCCGAATCCCTCAACGACAACGACGTCGAAGTCGCCCAGCTCCCGGATCAACGGTGCGAAGTCCAGCGCGGGCGCGGCCGTTCCCAAGCCGCTGAGAAGCACAATCGGCTGGCCGGGCTGGCCGTTCCGGTAGACGTTCACCGCTCCGCCGGTGATCTCGACCCGTTGGCCGTAGGGGGTGATGCTGGCCCGCTCCTGCCGCTCCAGGAGCAGGTTGACTGCTGTCGACGCCAGGCACAGCACGATCACGGCCAGGACCGCCGCGGCGAGGATTCGCAGCGCTTTTCGGCGCTTCGGCCGGTGGTGGCCGGACCCGGAAGCGGAATCGCCGGCGGGGGCGGACTCGGGCGGGGAAGCATCCGTGCGACGAGGATTGGTCCTCATGGCGGGCCTTTCAGTGCCAGAAGCAATGCCAGGACGAACGGGCTGGCACCGCTAGCGTAACCCCGCGGTCGCTGCACGGGGCAGGCCCCCCTGCGGCTACTTCCCCGCCGTCACACCCGCCGTGGCGCCCGCCGGCCGCAGCGAGGTGATCATCTTCCGGATGTCCTGGTACTCCGGGGTTGCGGCGTAGAGTTTCGCTTTCTCCAGGTAGGGCAGCGAGGGGTCCCCGGGGGTTGTGTTGTTCTCCGGGTTGTACGTCCCGCCGAAGAAGGCCCCGCTCGGCGGCCACAGGAACAGGTGGAACATCGGGCACGCGGTGGCGCCGGACTCTTCGGGGACCATGGTGATGCCGTAGGCGGCGATGGTGGACTGCGTGGCCACCGGATCCGTGTCCTCGCCCCGGGACTCGAACACGTAGCGGGGCACCCCGCCGTCGCCGCCGCCGCCCTCGGCGAGGGCAAGCATCGGCTCGGAATCGTAGACCTGGTACGCGGTCTTGTCGACGCATTCCGCCCCGGTAACGATGTTCGTCCGCAGCCCCGCTATTGGTTTCCCCTCGGCGTTCAGGACATCCACGAACTCTCCGGTGAGCGCCCCGCCGGGGTCCTTGACCGTCCAGCCGGCGGGGTAGTCGAACGACAGTTCCCCGGCTGTCGTTGTGAATGTCGTCCAGCCCGACGCCGGTCCCTCGGACGCCGGCGTCGTCGCGGACGGCGTCGTGGTGGACGGCGTCGTGGTGCTGCCCTGGGTCTGGCTGGCCGGTGCGGTGCCTGCCGGCGGCGATGCCGGGAATCCGCAGGACGTCAGCAGCAGGACCGAGCTGACAGCGATGCCCACAGCGGGGCCCAGGCGGCCGGTGCCGGGTGAAACCGCCGGCCAGTTCACGTCATTGCTTTCCGACCGGCCGCAGTGACGTGATTGCCTGCTTGACGTCCTTGTATTCCGTGGTGTCCATGTACACCTCGGGGGTATCCACATGCATTGGACCTCCCGGGGTGGTGTCGAACGGGTCGTAAACACCGCCGAACATGGCGCCGCTGGGCGGCCAGGTGAAGAAGTGGAAAATGGGGCAGGCGGTCTCCCCGGCGGGTTCCGGCGCGGACGTGATGCCGTAGGCCAGGCTCAGGGACGTCGACGGATCGCTCGAGGCCGGGTTGGTCCGGCTCTCGTAAACGAACCGCGGCGCCACCCCGCCCTGGGTCAGCGCCGGGACCGGCTCGGCGTCGTACGTCATGAAGGGGAACTTCTCGGTGCACTCGGCGCCCGTGACCATGTTTGTCCGGAGGGTCGCCATCGTCTTGCCGTAGTCACTCACGAGCTCCACAAAGACGCCGCCCTCGGCGGGTTCACCGGCCGGGTCCTTGATGGTCCACGTCTCCGGGTAGTCGAATGCGAGCGAGCCGTCCGACGTCGTGAACGTCTTCCAGCCCGCCGGGACCGTGACGGTCGGTGCGGGGGTGGCAGTCGCGGGCGAAGCGCTGGTCGTGGCGGGCGTCACCGTCGGGGAACTGGTGGCGGGGGCCGCAGCCGGTGACCCGCATCCAGCCAGGATGACCGCCGCGCTTAGGGCGGAAATGGATGTGGCGAATGACGCGGCGCGGCCCATGGCCCCTCCCCCTGGGAAAAATCGACTGGTTGGACAATTCTCGGGTGTTTCCGCGAGGAAACTAGGGCCTTAGGACCCTTGGCACCCTGTGGTCCCTGGCGGCATGTCCCCGTGTTGGCCGCCGTGACGCTTCCCACCTTGCACCCCGAGGATTTCAATTGGCCGCGGAAGCTTGCTACAGCTTAAGTAATGCAAAATGTCCTCGATCCCGCCATGCCTTTCCTGGCCCCTATCCTCGCAGTCGCCCTCGCGGTGGCCGGCGGACTCCTTGCCTCCTGGCTGGTGCGCCGGATTGTGCTGCGGCTCAACCGCAACCAGCCAGCCCTCCGTGAGACTTCCCGGGTGGCGCGGCTGCCGCTGCGATTTGGGCTCTGCCTGATCGGCGTCCGGATCGCCCTGGGCCTGACCACGGAGGATGCCGGGTGGCGCCGCAGCGTGGACCACGCGCTGCAGATCGCGCTCATCGGATCCCTCGCGTGGCTGGCCATCGCGGTGCTCCTGATCATCGAGACCATGGTGCTCACCCGCTACCGGGTGGACGTGGCGGACAACCGCCGCGCCCGCAGGCTCCGCACCCAGGTGATCCTGGCCCGGCGGATCGGAGTCGCCCTGATCGTCATCGTGGCGCTGGGCATCTCGATGCTGACGTTCCCCGCGATCCAGGCCCTCGGCGCCGGATTGCTGGCCTCCGCCGGGGTGATCTCGATCGTCGCCGGCCTCGCCGCGCAGACCTCCCTGGTCAATGTCTTCGCCGGCATCCAGCTCGCTTTCACGGACGCGATCCGGGTGGACGACGTCGTCGTGGTGCAGAAGGAATGGGGCCGGATCGAGGAGATCACCCTGACCTACGTGGTGGTCCACATCTGGGACGACCGGCGGATGATCCTGCCCTCCACCTACTTCACCACCACCCCGTTCGAGAACTGGACCCGGCGGCAGTCCGAAGTCATGGGCACCGTGGAGTTCGATCTCGACTGGCGCGCCCCGGTCGAGGACATGCGCGCCGAACTCAAGAGGGTCCTTGCCTCCACCGAGCTCTGGGACGAACGTGTGGGCATCCTGCAGATCACCGACGCGACGTCCGGCTTCGTCCGGGTCCGCATCCTGGTCAGCGCCGCCGACAGCGCAACGCTCTTTGACCTTCGGTGCCTGATCCGCGAAGAGCTGGTGCTGTTCCTGCAGCAGGAACACCCGACGGCGCTCCCCCACCTGCGGCTCGAATCGCTCGGTGCCGCTTCGCTCGGGTCCGGATCGCCCGATGCGACCGCCGCCGCCCCCGCCGCCTCCGCCAAGCGGCCCGGCAGGGTCTCCGCCGCGGACAGCCGGCACCCGGCCGATCCGCACGACTCCCAGCTGTTCACCGGATCGATCGAAGCGATTCAGCGCTCCCGTGCGTTCACCGGCCCCAGCGATGAAGTGTTCGAGGACCGGGAGAAGAGTATCGCCGCGCAGAACTGATGCGGCCGCGGCGGCCGGCCTGGGCTGGGAGGGTCTTCCCTGCCTGCGGGAACTGTTCAATAATCAGACGTCGGTGAGTCAGCGTCGGCGCTGCCCGCCGGAGCCCGCTGGAGCAGCTGAGGAGTTCCCCAATGACGGTAGAGCAGCCCGCTGAAGAATCCGTTGCGGCTCCTGCCCGCGACTGGTTCCAGAGCGCCGTCGTCTATCAGATCTATCCGCGTAGCTTTGCCGATTCCAACGGGGACGGCATCGGGGACCTGCGCGGCATCATCAGCCGGCTCGACTACCTGCACCGGCTCGGCGTAGACGTCGTCTGGCTCTCCCCGATCTACACCTCCCCGCAGGACGACAACGGCTACGACATCAGCGACTACCGCAACGTCGACCCGATCTTCGGCACGCTCGAGGACCTGCGGGAGCTGACGGACGGGCTGCACGCCCGGGGCATGAAGCTGGTCATGGACCTCGTGGTCAACCACACCTCGGACGAGCACCCCTGGTTCGTCGAATCACGCTCCTCCACGGACAACCCCAAGCGGGACTGGTACTGGTGGCGGCCGCCGCGGGAGGCAGCTGCCGATGGCACCGGCGCCGGCCCGGGCGCTGCGCCGAACAACTGGGGTTCGGCGTTCTCCGGACCCGCCTGGGAGTTCGACCAGGCCACCGGCGAGTACTACCTCCACATCTTCTCCAGGAAGCAGCCGGACCTGAACTGGGAAAACCCGCAGGTCCGGGCCGCGGTCTACGAGATGATGAACTGGTGGCTGGACCGGGGCGTGGACGGCTTCCGGATGGACGTCATCAATTTCATCTCCAAGAACACCGCTCTGCCGGACGGGCCCATCGCCGCCGGCATGCTCCACGGAGACGGGAGCCCGTTCTACATCGGCGGGCCGCGGATCCATGAATTCCTGCAGGAGATGCACCGGGAGGTCTTCGCCGGCCGCCCCGGCCCGCTGCTCACCGTAGGCGAAATGCCCGGCGTCACCGTGGACGAAGCCGTCCTGTTCACCGACCCGGAGCGCGCCGAAGTGGACATGGTGTTCCAATTCGAGCATGTCGCCCTGGACCAGGAGGACGGCAACAAATGGCGGCCCAAGAAGCTCAAGCTCACCGACCTCAAGAAGACCCTCGGGCACTGGCAGACCGGCCTGGCGGAGCGCGGCTGGAACAGCCTCTACTGGGGCAACCACGACCAGGCCCGGGCAGTGTCACGCTTCGGCGACGACGGCCAGTACCGTGAACTCTCCGCCAAGATGCTCGCCGGCATCCTGCACCTGCACCGGGGCACGCCGTATGTCTATCAGGGCGAGGAACTGGGCATGACCAACATGACCTTCGGGACGATCAGCGACTACCGCGACATCGAGGTCCTCAACCACCACCGCGAGGCCACCACGCATCTGGGCCACACGGACGCGGAGGTCCTTGCCGCGCTGGCGCCGCTGAACCGCGACAACGCGCGCACGCCGGTTCAGTGGGACGCGTCGCGGCATGCCGGTTTCACCACCGGGTCACCCTGGATTGCGGTCAACCCCAACGCCAACCACATCAACGCCGCCGCGCAGGTCGAGGACCCCGACTCGGTGTACAGCTTCTACCGGAAGGTCATCGAGCTGCGGCACACGGAGCCCTTAGTCTCGCACGGCGACTTCACGATGCTGCTGCCGCGGGACGAGCACGTCTACGCCTTTGTCCGGTCGCTGCCGGATACCCGGCTGCTGGTGCTCGGCAACTTCTCCGGTCAGGACCAGGAGGTGACGCTTGACGACGCCGACGTTCCGCTGGCGTGGGGCAGTGCGGAACTGGTGCTGGGCAACTACCCCGCCGAGGCGGCGCCCCGCCTTCATCTCCGGCCGTGGGAGCTGAAGGTCCTGCGCGCCGGGGCAGCGCGGCCGGATCGGTAAGCCGCGGACCACCAACCCCGTGAAACACACGTTCAACGATGAGTGAGGGAGCCTGACATGACCATCCCGCCGCCACCCGAACCTGAGCCGTTTCCACCGGAACCCGGGCCGACCACGCCGGAGCCGCAACCCGGGGATCCCTTCCCGCCGGAGCCCGGACCTGTCCCGCCCCCGGCGCCGATCCCGGAACCCGGACCCTCGCCGGTGCCCGGGCCGTTCCCCACCCCCGGTCCGCTGCCGATTCCGGATCCCGGCCCGATCCCGCCGCGGCCGGACCCGACGCGGTTCTAGCGTGGTTTAGTCTGCGGACCGACTCACGCCGCAGCTATGCCGTGCAGGAAATTTCGCACCTGGGCGTTGAAGGCGTCGGGCGCTTCCATCGGGGCGAGATGCCCGACGTCGGGAATCACCGCGAGTCTTGAGCCCGGAATCTGCCGGTGCAGTTCGTGGGCCACGCTCAGCGGGGAGCGCTGATCGTCTGTGCCGTACACCAGGAGCGTGGGAATGCTGATGGTGGGCAGCACGGGTCGGTAGTCGGCCCGGCCGCTGGCGGAGAGCAGGGCCCGCATCCCGGCCGGGCGCACGTCGGCCATGATCCGGCTGACTTCAGCAACCACGGCGGGATCGGACTTGTCCGTAAAAAGGGTGGGCAGCCACTCGGTGACAAAAACCTCCGGCGGCTGCTCGATCTCGGCCAGCACCTGGGCGAAGCGCCGCTCCACCTCTTCGGGCGGCAGGGAGCCCGCCCAGCCGGCATAGGCGGACACCAGCACCAGGGACGCGGGCACCCCGGGATACCCGCGGTAAAGCTCCAGTGCCACCATGGAACCCCACGACAGCCCGAGAAGGTGTGGCTTCGCGGGTACGGCCGCGCGGAGGAATCCGGCGGTGAGTGCGCCGAGCTCCCCGGCGGACAACTCGGGAGCAGAGTCGTCCGACTGCCCGCAGCCCGGAGCGTCCCAGGCGAACACCGTGAACTCGTCCGAGAGACCTTCCAGCTGCGGACCCCAGATCCGGCTGTCCTCCCCGACCCCGTGGAACAGGACCAGCGCCGGTCCCTGGCCAACCCGCTGATAAGCGATCCGCAGCCCGTCAACCTCGACTGTTTCCATGATCCAATGCTAGGCCGGTCCGCGGTTGCCGGCAGGGCCCGCACGCGGCCAACGCCAGACACGCCAACGACCCTTCGACGCCGGGATTCCGGCGTCGAAGGGTCGTTGGTGTTAGGGCAAAAAAGGGTGCGCTTCGGCCCCTATGCCAGGATGATGTCGCGGGTCCGGTGGTCGTAGTGGATGACCAGCGGGCCGCCGGAGTGGTGCACCTCGTGGTTGGCGCCGTCGAAAGCACCGAAGGCCCCGAAATTCACATCCCAGGAGCGGTTGAGCGCAATCTTGAAGCTGTAGGAACCGGCCGGTAGGTCCGCCGCGATCTTCCAGAGCTGATCGACAAGATCCAGTTCCATCTGGGATTCGTCGTATTGGGGTGCCCAGTTGGCCGGCGCGCCCAGCAGGACGTTGAAGTCGCCGGCAACGGCAACGGCTTCCGGCTGCTCAACGGTCTCGACGCTGATGGCGGGGACGTCGCCAGCTGGCGCCGCCGGACCGGTGGCCGGAGCCTCAGCGGCCGGGGCCTTGCGCTTGCGGACCGCCTTGGCGACCGGAGCAACGGCCTCTTCGACCAGCTTGGCAGCCTTGCCGGCAACCTTCTCCGCAACCTTCGCCGCCTTCGGGGCGGCCTTAACAGCCGGCTTCCCGGCGGGCGCGGACGGCAGCGGGGTGTCGGCGGGAACGGGAGTTCCGGCGTCGAGCGCTGCGGCGAAGGCGGCCGGGTCAGCGAACGCCACGGTGGCGCGCTGGCCGTCTTCGGTGATGGTCCAGCCCGAACGGCCCTTGACCAGCCAGCCGGCCTTGACCAGTCTCGCCGTGGCGGTGGTCAGCGACTTGTGGCCGCGGGGAATCCCGCCGCTCAGCAACTCACTCTCATCCTCGTTGAGGGGAACGCGTGCGATTGCCTCGCCGAGTACCGTTCCGGCATTCAGCTTCTCATCCGTCCACACCCCCTCGGTCAGGACGTCCAGTACAGCTTTCAGTCGACGGGTGGTGTTTTCCGCAGTATTCGCGCCCATGGGTCTCCTCTAGAAGCAATTGTTCCACCTGCATTTTGCCAAGAACGGATAGGTTCCCGCGAGTAGCATAGGTTAACTCTGTGTGTCGTGACCCACTATTACACCGCATCCCGGTGGGCGCGAGGGGTCAAGGGCAGCTGTACTCGTGAGTAGTTTTTTTCGGTGCGGAATCCGCACCTCGTGAATCGCACCAGTAAGTCCGGCGGGATTCAGGGTTCACGCGGGCGCGTTGAGGCTGATGACATGGGCGGCCACGGTCCATCCCGAGGCGGTGTAGGCTGCCACCTGGCCCGGGCCGAGGACCGTGTAGAGCGTGTCCGCGCCGTGTACGTAGGCCTCGTCCGCCAGGGCTGCCAGAACTGCCGCCTCGAAGCTACCTCCGGATTCCGGCGTGTCGGTCTGCACACCGCCGATGAAGGCCAGGCCATCCTCGATCCTGATACGGCCGCTGGCGACTGGGTGGTCGAACACCGATATTTCCACGAGGTCGTAAAGCTCCAGGGGTGCCTGGGCAAGCTCGGCGTTCTCAGGTAGGTCCAGTCGGGTGTTCAGTTCGTTCGTGGGGGCGGTGAGCAGCACGGCGATATCTACCGAGGCCAGGCCGCGGGCCGCGGCGTAACCTGCTGCCGCCGCCGGGTCGGCGGTCACCAGGGTCAGGACCGCCCCGGGCTGTTGGCTGACTGCGTCGGCGGCGCCGTCGGCATCACTCCCGGGCCAGGCCAGGATGTACTCCGGATGGGCGTGTTCCCCGGTCTGTGCGGTGACGACGCCGGAGCCCTCCGGAACGGAGGATTGTCCACGGACGGCGGCCCAGGCGCCGGCCCAGAGGGGAAGGGTGTCCTGCCAGTCAGCCATTATGCGTTCTCCTTTGAATCGGCTAATTCGAGGATAGGGCCTTGCCCGCTCCTCCGCCCCGGCAGGCCACGGCCGCCGAACAGGTCATGAGCGGCGAATTCGGCCACACGCCAAAGCGGCGTCCCCGGGATAGTCCAATCCCGGGACGCCGTGCAAGGATCTTCCGGTTCGGCTACTTGGCTTCCGGCTTCTCCTGGCCCATGGAGTCGAAGAGCAGGGTGGAGGACAGGGCGTTGAAGGGCATGGCCACGTTGTGCTCGAGGCCTTTGAGGTGCGCGGCTTTCAGGTCCTTGAGCAGCACTGCGAGGGCGGTGTCCGCGGTCCACTCCGAGACGGAGTCCCAGTTCCGGGCCACCCAGCTGTCACCGGTGCTGACCTTGAACAGGTTCAGCAGCTCGGCTTCGGGCAGGTTGTACTGCGCACCGAACTTCAGTCCTTCGGCGACGGCGTTCATGTTGATGCCGAGGACGAGGTTGTTGACCAGTTTCGCGGCCTGGCTGTTGCCGGGCTTGCTGCCGTAGTAGAAGGTGTTGGAGCCGACGGCGTCGAAGTACGGCCGGGCGGCAGTCACAACGTCCTCCGGGCCTGATGCCATGATCGAGAGTGTGCCGGCCTGGGCGCCGGTGGCGCCGCCGCTGACGGCGGCGGCGATGAGCTTCGCGTAACCGATTTCCTCGACCTGCTGGCCGAGTTCGTTCATCGTGTCGGGGTCCAGCGTGCTCATCACGATGATGGTCACGTTCTTGGGCCCGGCGGAGAGCAGGCCGCCCTCGCCCAGGATGACGTCGACGTTCTGGGCGTAGTCGCGGACCATCGATACGATCGCTTCGTCGGACTGTTCGGCGACTTCCTTCAGGGTCTGGGCGACGGTGATTCCGGCGGCCCTCGCCTTCTCGCGGGAACCCTCGTAGGCGTCATAACCGATGACCTCGAAGCCGGCCTTGTTCAAGTTGATGGCCATGGGAAGTCCCATGGTCCCGAGTCCTACGAAACCGATTTTCTTGCTCATGATCAGATCCTTCCGATTCTTGTTTGCTCGATCCCGGTGGTGGCCCGGGATCCCTGGCGCCGGGTTGTTCCCTCAGCGCTCACGATTGTTCTCGTGACGGGCCCCTGCGGTCATGCTAGGCCGAAGGACGCCATGGTGACGAGGATGACCATGCCGATGTAGTGCGGGACATGGAAACTGATGAATCCCCGAACGAACGAGTCCTTCAATTTGAACCCTGCCAGGCCGTTGAACACGGCCAGGAATCCGTTGTGGGGCAGCAGCGAGGTTCCACCGGATATCGCGATCGCACGGTGGATGGTTACCGGGTTCAGCCCTATGTTCACATACGTCGGGGCGAAGGTCTGCACCGGCGTCGCCAACGAGCTGGCAGGCAGGCAGGCAGGGGCCACGCGGCGCTGGCAAAAACCTGGGTCTAACCGGACCGTGTTTGCTGGAACTGTTGTACGTCGTTGACCGCTCATCTACGCTGGGCGCGTCAAGCTCAAGGTTGGAACGGCAGCGCGACCGGATACCGACGTCGGCGCGCCTGGAGAACGGAGAAGCCAATGCAGGACGAACACGTTGACCGCAACCTCAAAGGAATGGACGATCTCGACTTCGACGGTTGGAACAAGGCCGACTGGAGCGGCACCTTTGCCCATCACCACACTGATGACGTTCTCGTTGACTGGAAGGGCCAGGAACCCACGCGCGGGGTCGAACAGCACATTGACGCGATGAAGGCTTTCGTCGATTCAGTGGGTGGCACACCGCCCCAAATCATCTCCCACCCGATCGCCTTCGGATCCGGCGAGTGGACCTGTGTCATCGGCGAGTTCGAGGATGGCAGCCGAATGGTGACGGTCGCGAAGTGGCGTGCCGGAGCGATCGCCGAAGAGTATATCTGGGCGTAATCCCCGCCGCTCACGCCGAGGCCGCTCCCTCGGTGGGAACGGCCTCCATCGTTTTATCATCGATGGGAGTTATGCCGACCGCGTGCGGCAGCAGTGGGAGCAGATTTTCCCCGGCCTGGAGATAGGCTCTGTCGACATTGTCGCCCGGATCAACCGGATCGCACAGATTATCCAGTTGCGCAGCGACACCTTGCTGGCCGAGAACGGCATCACCCGGGCCGAGTTCGACATGCTGTCGCTGCTGGCCCGTACAGGCAGGCCGATGGCTCCAACCCAGCTCGCGGCCGAACTCCTCATCTCCGGCGCCGGCGCCACCAAGCGGATCAAGAAGCTCCGGGACGCGGGGCTGGTCCAGCGGGACATCAACCCCCAGGACGGCCGCGGTGCGCTCGTCCGTATGACCCCGAAGGCCCACGACCTGCTGCGGCCCATTCTGGAATCCGTCCTGAAGTTCGAGGCGGGCCTGCTCTCCGTGTCGTGCCCGGTTACTCCCCGGTGCTCCATTCGGCGCCGGTTTCGGCCATGTAGGCGGCCACGGCGGCGTCGACGGTGCGGTAGAAGTGGCGCGGGTCGATTTGGCTGGTCAGTTCGTAGCGCTCGATCTTTACCCGGACCCCGTGTTTGAGCTCCGCGAACACAAGCGACGTGCCCTGCGCGTTCAGCTCCTGGTCCAGCTCGAGCAGCACGTCCGAGGCCGTGGTGTCGACGTCGGTGATGGGCTCGGCCGCGATGACGATCCACCGCGGCTTGGGCTCGGTGCGCGCGAGCCGCCGGATGTTGTCGCGGAACGGCCTGACATTGGCGAAGAACAGCGGCGCATCGAAGCGGTAGATCACCAGGCCGGGCAGGTGCTTCGCGTCCGGATGGAAATGCACATCGTGGAATCCCTCGACCCCCGGCACCCGCCCGATCACCGTCTCATAAGGCCACCAGGCCCGGCGGAAGATGTTGAGGATGGACAGCCCCACCGCGATGCCGATGCCCGGCAGGACCCCCAGCAGCGTCACGCCGAGGAATGCCGCGAGCGAGAGATTGAACTCGGTTTTGCGTTGGTGCCAGAGCCGGATGGTGCCCGGGATGTCGGCGAGGGAGATTGATGCGGTGATCACGATGGCCGCCAGCGCCGGCTGGGGCAGGTTCCGGAACAGCCCCGGCAGCAGCACGAGCATCAGGAGGATCAGCACGGCACCCGTCACGCCCGTGAGCTGGGTCTTCGAGCCGGAACGTTCCGCGACCGCTGTCCGGGAGCCGCTGGTGCTCACGGGGAAGCCCTGGAACAGGCCCGCGGCCAGGTTCGCCGCACCGATGCCGATCATTTCCTGGTTGCCGCGGATCTCCTCACCGGAGCGCGCGGCGAACGCCGACGCGGTCGAGATGGTGTCCGTCAGCGACACCAGCGCAATCCCCAGGGCGCCGGCAAACATCAGGGCGAAGTCAGAAAACTCCAGGAAGGGAATCGTGAACGGAGGGAAGCCCTGCGGCAGTTCCCCAACGAGGGAAACGCCCCGGTCGGCGAGGTCGAAGAGAGACGTCGCCCCGATCGCGAGCACCACCATGACGAGCACCGACGGGACCTTGGGCAGCCACCGCTGCAGGGCAAGGATCAACACGATTCCGGCGATACCGACGGCGGCCGCGGCAACCACCGCCTCGCCCCCGGCTAGGCCCTGGGCGAAGCCGACCACGCCGCCGATGAAGCCCTCGCTGCTCACCTTGAACCCGAAGAGCTTCGGGAGCTGGCCTACCAGGATGGTGATCGCGAGACCGTTCATGTAGCCGATCATCGTGGGCTTGGAGATGAGGTCTGCGATGAAGCCGAGCTTGGCGACGGACGCAAGGATCATAATGACGCCGACCATGAGCGCGAGCATCGACGCGAGCACCACAGCCTTCTGCGGGTCCCCATCGGATGCGACGATCGGCAGGACCGTCGCCGCGATCATCGGGCCCAGCGAAGAGTCCGGCCCCAGCACGAGAATGCGGGACGGGCCGAACACCGCATAGGCCAGCAGGCACAGGACCGTCGTGTACAGCCCGGTGATCGGCGGCAGTCCCGCCAATTCCGCGTACGCCATGCCCTGCGGAACGAGCAGGGTTGACAGGACGATTCCGGCAACGACGTCCTTGCCGAACCAGCTTTTCTGATAATGCGCGGCGACGTCGAACCCGGGCATCAACTGGCGCAGCCAGCCCGTCGGCCGCTGTCGGGTCTCGGTCATAGCAGCACTCTGCCGCGCCGCGACTTCCGGTACATCCTCCGCCGAGGGTGAACCGGGTCAGCCGGCCGGCGGCGTTGGTGGGTGCGGCGAGCTGACCGCCGTCGCCCACGTTGCCCTGTCAGTTTTGGTTCCCACCGGCCGGTTTTAGCAACCAGGAGTGATAGGGCAACTGGAAGGTTAGTGCCCGGAGGCCGCCAGTTCGGCCAGCAGTTCCGCCTTGCGTTCGTCGCTCGCGAACGAGGAACGGATCGAATTCGCCGCCATCCGCACACAATCGAACTCGGACAGCCCAATCACCGACCTGAGCTGGGCAAAGTTGTCGTCGACGTACCCGCCGAAATACGCCGGATCGTCCGAGTTCACGCTCACATTCAGCCCGGCCGCGAGCATCGCGGGCAGCGGGTGCTCGTTCAGCGTGTCCACCGCGCGGAGCCGGACGTTGGACAGCGGGCACACGGTCAGCGGCATGAGCTCGTTCACCAGCCGTTCCACCAGCTCGGGGTCCTCCATGCAGCGGATGCCGTGGTCGATCCGCTCGACGTCCAGGATCTCCAGGGCATCAATGATGTACGACGGCGGCCCCTCCTCGCCGGCGTGCGCGATCCGGTGCAGCCCGGCGTCCTTGGCCCGGGCGAACAGCCGCTCGAACTTGGCCGGCGGGTTTCCCACCTCGGCCGAGTCGAGGCCGATGCCGGCGATCGGCGCGTCCATGGCCAGCAGCTTCTCCAGCACCTCCAGGGCGGAGTCCTCGGACAGGTCGCGCAGGAACGCGGCGATGAGCAGGGTGGAAATGCCGAACTCCTGCTCCGAAACGGCCAGTACGGAAGCTACACCGTTCACGCAGGTCTCCAGGGCCACTCCACGGGACAGGTGCGCCTGCGGGTCCAGCATAATCTCGGCATGCCGGACACCGGCGAGCGCAGCCCGGGACAGGTATGCCCGGGTCATGTCGGCGAAGTCCTGCTCGGTCCGCAGCACGGCCATGTTGGCGTAATAGAGGTCCAGGAAGGACTGGAGATCCGTGAACTCATACCGGGAGCGCAGCTCGTCCAGGTCCGCGTAGGGCAGCTGGATTCCGTTGCGTTCGGCCAGGGCGAAGATCAGCTCCGGCTCCAGGGTTCCCTCGATGTGCAGGTGGAGTTCCGCGACCGGCAGCGGGGCCTGGACCGCCTCGGGAACCTCGACGAATTCGGGAACCCCGGAGGTGGCTGTTGCTGGGCTGTCGGGTGCAGCGTCCCCGGTGGCAGCGACGCCGTCGTTAGTGTCCATCCGGTAAGGATATGCCCGCCGGTGGCAGACACCGATAGAGTCGATCGGATGCACACTGATCCGCATGCTTCCCATCTGGCCGAACTGGAAATTCCGGGGCTGGACGCCGGCCGTCCCACGGACGGCTTCGTCCGGGTCCGCGGCGCCAGGGAGAACAACCTGCGGAACGTTGACGTGGACGTACCCCGCGACGCGATCGTGGCGTTCACCGGGGTGTCCGGGTCCGGCAAGTCCTCGCTGGCCTTCGGCACGATCTACGCCGAGGCGCAGCGCCGCTACTTTGAGTCGGTGGCGCCCTACGCCCGGCGGCTGATCCAGCAGGGCCACAACCCCAAGGTGGAAATGATCACCGGGCTGCCGCCCGCCGTCGCGCTCCAACAGCGCCGCGGGACGCCCAGTTCCCGCTCGACCGTCGGCACGCTCACCACGCTGTCCAATTCGCTGCGGATGCTCTTCTCCCGCGCTGGCAGTTACCCCGACGGCGCCGGCCAGCTCGACTCGGACGCGTTCTCCCCCAACACCGCCGCCGGTGCCTGCCCCGAGTGCCACGGCCTGGGCATCGCGCACACCGTCACCGAGTCCTCCTTGGTCCCGGACCCCGCGCTGAGCATCCGCGACGGCGCGATCGCCGCCTGGCCTGGCGCCTGGCAGGGCAAGAACCTGCGCGACATCCTCACCCATCTGGGCTACGACGTCGACACCCCCTGGCAGAAGCTGGCCAGGAAGGACCGCGACTGGATCCTCTTCACCGAGGAACAGCCCGTGGTGGAGGTGACGCCCGAGCGCGACCGGGTCGCGAAGCCGTACAAGGGCCGCTTCTGGAGCGCCCGGAGCTACGTGCTGCACACCCTCGCCGATTCCAAGAGCACCACGATGCGCGACCGCGTGCTGCGCTTTATGGAAACCGGGCCGTGCTCGCGCTGCGGCGGCAGCGGCCTCACTCCGGCGGCCCTCGCCGTGACGTTCGCCGGCCACACCATCGCCGACCTCAACGCCGTTCCCCTGACGGACCTGGCCGGGATCATCCGTCCCACCACCGAGCTGACGGCCGCAGGGACCGCCTCGCGCAAGCAGAGCTCCGGCGAGGCCAACGAGGTGGCGGTCGCCATCACCCGCGACCTGCTGCAACGCGTCACCGTGTTGCTGGACCTCGGCCTGGGCTACCTCGCGCTGGGCCGGTCCACCCCCACGCTCTCCCCTGGCGAGATGCAGCGCCTGCGGATCGCCACCCAGCTGCGCTCCGGCCTCTTTGGCGTGATCTACGTGCTGGACGAACCGTCCGCCGGCCTGCACCCGGCCGACGCCGAACCCCTCCTCGCGGTGCTGGACCAGCTCAAGTCCTCCGGCAACTCGGTGTTTGTGGTGGAGCACAACATGGACATCGTCCGCCGCGCCGACTGGCTGGTCGACGTCGGCCCGCGCGCCGGCGAGGGCGGCGGCGAGGTGCTCTACAGTGGCCCCGTGGCCGGGCTCGCCGAGGTGGAGCCGTCGGTGACGCGGCCGTTCCTTTTCCCGAACGGCTCGACTGGCGGCTCCGGCATGACGGACGACGGCGACGGATCCTTCGTGGGCGGCTCGCGCCGGGAAGTTGCCCGCCGGGAGGCTGCCGGCTGGCTGGAGCTGCGCGGCATCAGCCGGCACAACCTGCGCGACCTGGACGCCGACTTCCCGCTCGGCGTGCTGACCGCCGTCACCGGCGTGTCCGGTTCCGGCAAATCGACCTTGGTCAGCCAGGTCCTCGCCGAGGTCGTCGGCGCCCGGCTGCATCCGGAGGCCGACGCCGCGAAAGCCACCGACGACTTGGAGTCCGCGGACGCCGAGTCCGCCGCGCCACTCAGCGTTGGCCCCGTGTCCGGGCTCGACCAGCTGGACCGGCTCGTCAAGGTGGACCAGAAGCCGATCGGCCGCACCCCGCGCTCCAACCTCGCCACGTACACGGGTCTCTTCGACGCGGTCCGCAAGGAGTTCGCGGCCACGGATGCGGCCCGGGCCCGCGGCTTCGGCGCGGGCCGCTTCTCCTTCAACGTCGCCGGCGGCCGCTGCGAGACCTGCCAGGGCGAGGGCTTCGTCGCCGTCGAACTGCTGTTCCTGCCCGGCAGCTACGGCCCCTGCCCGGAATGCCACGGCTCCCGCTACAACCCGGAAACGCTCGAGGTCACGTACCGCGGCAAGAACGTTGCCGAGGTCCTCGCTCTGAGCGTCAACGCCGCCGCCGAATTCCTGGACGCCGTCCCCTCCGCGGCCCGCAGCCTGCAAACCCTCCGCGAGGTGGGACTGGGCTACCTGCGGCTGGGCCAGCCCGCGACGGAACTCTCCGGCGGTGAAGCCCAGCGGATCAAGCTCGCCACCGAACTGCAACGCGCCCAGCGCGGGCACTCGCTCTACCTGCTGGACGAGCCCACCACCGGCCTGCACCCGGCCGACGTCGAACTCCTCATGGCGCAGCTGCGCCGGCTGGTCGACGCCGGCAACACCGTGATCGTGGTGGAACACGACATGGACGTCGTGGCGGCCGCGGACTGGGTGATCGACCTTGGCCCCGCCGGTGGCGACGCCGGTGGCAAGGTCATCGCGACCGGGACGCCCGCCGTCGTCGCAGGCTCCACAAAGAGCCGGACGGCGCCGTATCTTGCCGCCGCGCTCGGCAGTTGAGCGGCCTTTGAACCCCGAAGAGTCCGGCTGAGGCTCGCCGTGGATAAAACGAATTTACAGATAATAACGTCTTGATAACGGCCGGGGCCTGGCTTAGCGTAGAGTGCATGCCCGAACACCGGGCATGAATGCCCGGTGCTACCACCACCAGATACTGCCCGACCGGTAGACACCGCAACGACCTCTATTGTCAGGGGCGGGCAGTAGTGCGACAACGTCCGGGGACGGACCGAGCACCGGTGGCCCTCAGGAGCATGTACCCCATGAAGAAATCCACCTACAGCACTGTCGCGCGCCGCGGCGTCACTCTCGCGGCCGTATCGATAGCCGGCGTCGCACTGTCCGCTTCGGCGGCCAATGCAGCCGTCCCGAGCGCCACTGCCAGTTCCGTCTGGGATTCACTTGCCCAGTGCGAAAGCAGCGGAAACTGGGGCGTCAATACGGGAAACGGCTACGCGGGCGGGCTGCAGTTCAGCCCCAGCACGTGGGCGGCGTACGGCGGCACCGGGTCTGCGGCCAGCGCCAGCCGTGAGCAGCAGATCGCCGTCGCCGAGAGGGTTCAGGCCGGCCAGGGCTGGGGAGCCTGGCCGTCGTGCGCCGCGAAACTGGGCCTGACCGGCGGAGCCGTCGCTCCGCAAAGCGCGTCACTGGCGCCGGCTTCCGTTCCTGCCCCTGCGGCGGCCAAGGTCGCAGCCCCGAAGGTGGCGCCCAAGGCTTCCGCGCCCAAGGTCGCCGCTAAGGCCGCCCCCAAGGCAGTAGCACCCAAGGCGACCGCGAAGGCGACCGCCCCGGCACGCCACGTGGCGGCCGTCCCCCTGAGCGGCCAGAGCTACACGATCCAGAGCGGCGACACCCTGGACAAGATCGCCGAGAAGCTCAACATCGCCGGCGGCTGGCAATTGCTGGCTGACGCCAACGCGGCCACCATCAGCGACCCTGACCTGGTCTTCCCGGGCCAGGTGCTGCAGCTTCCGGCCTAGTCAGCTCCCGGCCGACCCAGCAGCACCGTTTAAACCACGACGCCGGAGCGTTCCCTCACGGGGACCCTCCGGCGTCGTGGTGTCAGGCGCTAGTCGTCGTGTCAGGCGCTAGGCGACCTGGGGAATCTCCCGGACGATCCGCACTTTCCAGGCAGTGTCGTCGCTGGTGTCCAGCAGTGCGACGGTTCCCATGGCGAGATGCAGGGCCACGCGCTTGGCCGCGAGCAGTTCGAGGTAGAGGTTCTCGTTCATCCGGGCGGGGGCGTCGATGACGTACTTCACGGCGTCGCGGACCTTGCGGTAATTGGCGCTTTTTTCGCGATGGAGATGCAGTTCCAGCATCCGTTTCTGGCGGATCTTCGGCTCGTGGCGGTTCAGCCACGATACTGCGGCGTGGACGGCCACCACGACGGTCAGCGAGACGACGTAGATCTCCCAGCCGCTGGAAAGCAGGAACAGCGGGAGATTGGCGATCGCAACGACGGCGATGAACAGTCGGAGCGCCAGCAGGCGCCGCATGGTCAGCGCCACCGAGGCCAGGGCCGCCCCGAAGCCGTACTGCTCCTTGCGGGCGGCCGCGGGATCGATCGTGAACTCCTCCAGGATGAGTATCCCGTTCGCGTCGGGACTCAGCATTTGGCCATATTTGGGGAGTTGTCCGGGCGCAGGCCGCGCCCTTGATTCAGTGTCTGGCTTATTCGGCATGGCGTGTCTTCCGGGCGTCATTGGTGGTTTGTGATAGTTTACCCGCCGAACCTGCGGACTGTCTGTCCCGTTCCGAAATGTGAATGCGCTCACCCGCAGCCTCCCGCAATTGGCGCATTGGCTCCATGGCCTCAAACTGGAGAGATGCAGACTTTTCTTCCCTTCCCCGATTTCCAGCAGAGCGCCGCGGTCCTGGACCACGCGCGGCTCGGCAAGCAGCGCGTCGAAGCGCTGCAGACCTTGCGTGCGCTGGTGATCCCGGAGTACGGCTGGCAGTCGCACCCGGCCATCCGGATGTGGATGGGGTACGTTCCTGCGCTGACGCTTTACGGCCTGACCATTGTCGACGAATGGACGGCTCGCGGCGGCGAGGACACCACCCGCGAGAAGATCATGGAATTCGCCCCCCAGGCTGCGCACCCCGACTACGCCGCCAAGATCCCGATGCCCCCGTGGCTGGGGGCCCCCGAACTGCATCTCAGCCACCGCTCCCGGCTGATCGCCAAGGACCCGCGGTTCTACACGCCGCTCTTCCCGGACACGGAGCTGGACCTGGAGTACGTCTGGCCCGAACCCAAGCACGAGCTGTTGCCGGAGGATCCGATCGGCGACCGGATGTGGATCCTCCGCCAGCCGCTCGGCGACACCGCGCCCGAAAAGCTGAACACCGTCAGCCTGCCGCTCGTGGGCCGTGCGAAGGCCGCGGCGGCAGGCGAAGAGGAGTACCAGTTCGTCTACGCCGATTCCGGTGCCCGCCGGCCGGCGAAGGTGCGAAAGCTCCCGCCGAAGCAGCTCGTTAAGAAGCCCACGCGCAAGCGCCAGCAGCAGGAAGAAGCGTTCACCACGCTGCCCGGCAACTCGACCGTTGCGATCCCGTTCGACGGCGGCGCCTCCTTCGCCGTCGGCAAGGTCCTGGGCCGTCCGATCACGGTGGAAGGCCGCTTCGCGCGGAACTTCCAGGTCGACGAGATCCTGGACCGCTCGGCCTTCGACTACCCGGCGCTGCTGCAGGATCCGCGGGTCTTCTTCCCGATCCCGGCGCGGTAGCCCGGATTCGGCGGCCTCGGCCGCCGAATACTGGCACACTGGGCCTATGACTGTACTTATGGCCGGCTGTGGCGACCTGGGCACGGAGGCCGGGCTGCGGTTCGCCGCTGCGGGTCACCGCGTGGTGGGCTGGCGGCGATCGCCGGAGAAGCTCCCGGCCTCCATCGAAGGTGCCGCGGCTGACCTGAGCTCCGGTGAACTGCCGCCCATCCCGGCGGACGCCACCGCCGTCGTCGTCGCAATTGCGGCCGATGCGCCCACCGAGGCTGCCTACCGGGCGGCCTACGTGGACGGGCTGTCGAACATGCTCGACGCCGTCCAGCGCTCCGACGCCCCGGTACGGCGGATACTCTTTGTCTCCTCGACCGCCGTCTACGGCGACGCCGGAGGCGACTGGATTGATGAAAGTACGACGCCGGAGCCCGGCGGCTTCTCCGGCCGCATCATCCGCGAGGCGGAGGAGCTTCTCTTGAGCCGGTTGGGCGGCACCGGGATCACCCCGGTGGTGCTGCGGCTCGGCGGCATTTATGGTCCCGGCCGGACGCGGCTGATTGACCAGGTCCACGGCGGCTCCGCGCTGATTCCGGCAGAGTCACGGTTCACGAACCGGATCCACCGGGACGATGCCGCGGCCGCGATCGTCCACCTGTGCACGATGAACCCGGTCCCGGCGCCGGTGTACCTGGGCGTGGACAACGAGCCTGCCGAGCTGGGCGAGGTGCTGCTCTTCCTGGCCGCCGAGCTGGGGCTCCCCCAGCCGCCGTCGGGCACGGCTGAAAGTCGTGCACCGGCCGGCGCGCCCAAGGCCAGCGGCGAGCCGTCCCGCGGCGGCAACAAACGCTGCAGCAACGCACTGCTGCGGAGCACCGGATTCGAGTTCACCTACCCGAGCTTCCGCGAAGGCTACCGGGACATTCTCGCCGGTGTAGGCGTACGGTACCCCTAGGGCCGGCGTTCCAGGGGACACGCACCGATTTTCCAGTGAGGGGAACTATGGATTGGCAGCACATCATCGAAGCCGCCGGCCGGTACATGGACATCGCCGGTGTGGCCGTGATGGTGATCGGCGCCGTCGTGTCCGTCCCGATGGCAATACGCGGCTTCCGGCCCCGCCACCTGCCCCCGGACTCCGCGCCGTTCTCCGTCTACCGCTCCTACCGGCAACTGTTGGGCCGTTCGATCCTGCTCGGGCTGGAGCTTCTGGTCGCGGCGGACATCATCCGGACCGTCGCCGTCGCACCCACTTATGAAAGCGTGGGGGTGCTCGCCATCATTGTCCTCATCCGGACTTTCCTGAGTTTCTCCCTTGAGCTCGAAATTACCGGCCGCTGGCCCTGGCAGAAGGAACCCGAAGGCGCTTCCACTCACGCATCTGCAGGCTGAATCCCTTTCGGGTGTCGCGGGGTCCGGTTAGGCTCGGCAGATGTCTGACCCCGCCGCAGGCCCCCGCTGATGGGTGTTGATCCGTGGCCGAGCGCCCCTGGGCTTCCGGCCCCGATCATCATGGACCAGCAGTGGATGGATGCGGTCTTTCTGCACTGGCGCATCCCTGACGCCGTCGCGGCGCCGTTCATGCCTCCGGGGGTGGTGCCCGACGACTTCGACGGCGCCGCCTGGGTGGGGCTGATCGGCTTCCGCATGCAGGGAGCCCGCCTGGGCCGCGGGCCTGCGGTCCCCTATTTCGGGAGCTTCAACGAGATCAACGTGCGCCTCTACTCCCGGGAGCCGGACGGCACCCGGGGTGTGGTTTTTCTCAGCCTGGATGCGTCTCGGTTGGCGGTGGTGCTGGCCGCGCGGGCGGCCGGGATTCCCTATGTGTGGTCGCGGGCGGACTTCCGAGGGGCGGGGGGCTTGGATGCCGCGGCTGGCGCCGGTCTTCGGGGTGGCGCGGGCCGGCTGGGTGCGGCTGGCACCTACGCCGGGTACTGCGTGCGGCGTTTCCGGGGCGGCGCCTGGACCGACTTTGCGGTTGCGCCGGAGCTCAACGCCGAGGCGACCGATCCGCTGTCCGTCCACCTCACCGCCCGGTTCGGCCTTCACACCCGGTTCCGGGGCAGGACCCTGTATGTTCCCAACACCCACCGCGCGTGGCCGCTGTACCGCGCGCAACTGACACACCTCGAGGATCAGCTGGTCGCCGCGGCCGGCATCAACGTCACAGGACCACCCGGCTCGGTGCTATTCTCCCCCGGGGTGCGTACCCAGTTCGGCCGGCCACGGTTCCTGGACGGCGGGTCCTGAAAACCGCCTGAATCGCGGGCTGCTATCGCCACACAGTTCCGCTCCGAATGGGATCGTTATTAGTGTCGGACCCCTCTGAGAGACTGTGTTCATGGAAATCTTCAGGGGTTTCATTCCTTTCCAGGACACGGACCGGGGCGCAGAAAACGGAGCCGGAGCTGGAGCTGGAGCCGGAGCCGGAGTCGGGTACGCTGCCGGGGCCGGTCCGTCCGGGGCCACTGCCGGGGTGGGTGCGTCCGGGGTGGAGGGGGCTCTGGCGTTGCTGCGGGAAGCGGGCGTGACCGCGGTCGGGGACGCGGCGTTGTTGGGGTTCGAGGCGGCCGCGGATTTCGCCGGCACACTGGAGGATCTCTCCCGGACGCTGGAGTATCTGCAGCTCGTGGCGGCCGCCGCCGTGGACCGGACCAGGAAAGAGGCATCCACCGCCGCGACGAAGGCCGGCGCCTCGTGGACCACCGGCTGGCGCGAGAGCCCCGGCACGGACCCGGGCAGCGCCGCCGGCGCGGGACCCGCACCTGGCCCGGGCGCGGATACCGGCACGGGTACCGGTGCCGCGGGTCCAGGTGCCGAAGGCCCGGGCGGCGCGGGTGCCGGTGTGGGTGCCGGTGCCGGTGCCGGTGCCGGTGCCGGTGCCGTGGATGACGGATACCGGAACACCACGGAGTTCCTGCGGGCGCGGCTGCGGATCAGCGCCCCCGAGGCCCGGCGCCGGCTCTCGCTCGCCGGGAACCTGCTCCCGCGCCAGGGCTTCACCGGCGAACCGTTGCCTCCCGTGCACGCGGAACTCGCCGCCGCCGCCGCCTCCGGCAGGGTTGCCTCGCGGTCCGCGACCCTCATCACCCTGGCCCTGGACCGCGTCCGACACGTCTGCGACGCCGAGACCGCGGCCCGGATGGAGCACGCACTGACCCGCACCGCCGCCGAAAACGACCCGGACTTCCTCGCCCGCGTGGCCCGGAGCTGGACCGACGCGGTGGACCAGGACGGCGCCGAACCCTCCGACGAGCTGCTGCGCCAGTTCCAGGGCGCCTTCCTCCGCAAACCCCGCCACGGACTCCAGCACCTCGAGATCTTCGCGACCGCCGAACAGTTCGAACACCTCCTGACCGTGATGAACACCGCCACCAACCCCCGCACCCCCGCCGCCCAGGACCCTGTCACGTGGGCCGCCGGCGCCGCAGCGGACTCCGGGGCCGGTAGCGCGGGCCCGCTCGCGTGGGCCGGCGGCGGTCCGGACCGTGCCGGCGCCGCCCTGGACCGGCGGTCCCGCCCGCAGAAACTCCTCGACGGCTTCGTCGGCGCCTGCAAAC
>NZ_JAVDVQ010000013.1:0-117337 GCF_031456935.1 Arthrobacter ginsengisoli
TTTAGTTGAGTGTTCACAAACCCGGCTTAACACTCTCCGCCTTACTTTAAAAGCCTCCACGCCCGTTCCCAGCAATAGGACTTACTCATCTAGGCTTGACCGCATGCCGTCGTTCCAGACCAGACTGAAAATCACCGGGCTCAAGCCGGGCAACCCGCCGGAGGCCGTGATGGCTGCCGCCGTCGAGGCGCTGGCGACGCGGCATCACGTCGAGGCGAACCAGCTCGACCTGGCAGGCGGGGTTCCGCAATTGAACCTGCGCTTCCTCGTGGAGCCCACCTCCTACAGCGGCGAGAACAGCCAGGCGCTGGAGTCGGCAGCGATGATGCGGGACGCCGTCGAACGCGTCGCCGTGACTGGAAACCTGATGGTGCTCCGCCGCAACCGCGGCCGCTGGGCGCCGGTGTAGGCGCCGGGGCCTGGCCTCAGAAGTCCAGTTCCACGTCGGGATCGTCCACGACCGGGGAGCGGTTGCCGCGCCGCCGCGTGACAATCACGCCAACGCCGGCGCCGATTACGAGGCCGACGCCGACGCCGATCAGTGAACTCGCCCAGAACGGCAGTCCGGTGGCTGCGCCGGTGACATAGCCGAGACCCACGGACCAGACGGCCCAGAGAAGGCCGCCGAGTGCGGCGCAGAGGCTGAAGCCGCGGGTGGAGACGTTGGCGATGCCGGCCGCTGCAGTCGTCGCCAGGCGTCCCCCGGGGATGAAGCGGATGCCGATGATCGCCCCGTAGGTGGTTGACCTGCCGGCCTTCGCGATCGCTGTATGCACGGCCCGGTGGAACGAGCGGCCCCACCGCCAGCGGTCCAGGACATGGCTCAAGCGCCGCTTGAAGAGCTGGAACACCAGGATGTCGCCGAGCCAGGACGCGGCCGCCGCGACGAGCACCACCAGGAGGGCGTTGGCGCGCCCGGCGGCGGACAGTGCGCCGCCGGTGATAACGACCATTTCGGACGGAACGGGCGGGAAAATGGCGTCGCCCATGACAATCGGGATGATCCAGAAATAGATCGTGTTCCCCCAGCTGTCCGCGCTGCCGAAGTCCATGGGCACAAGGTACCGCACTTCCGGCCCGGTACCTTCCCGTGTCGGCGGACGTGCCCGGGGCGCTTCCCTCGGGGGCGCGGCAGGTCTGGGGACCCGGCAGGTCTCCGGCGCTAGCGGGCCTCGCTGAGCTCCAGCCCGCTGCGGTGTTCCACCCGCTTGCCGGTGATGGGGTCCACGAAGCGGATCCCGCGGGCGAGGAGCTGGAGCGGCTTGGCGTAATCGTCCGGCGCCTTGTCCAGCAGCTCGGGGTAGAAGGCATCGTTGACGATTCCCAGCCCCAGCGAGGCCATGTGCACGCGAAGCTGGTGGGTCTTGCCCGAGTGCGGTTCCAGCCGGTACAGCGCACGGCGCCCGGCGGCGCCGTCGGCGGCGTTGCAGGCGACCTCGGCGCCGGGCGGTTCTGAGCCGGGGCCGTCAAAGGTCCGCAGCCGCTCGATCCGGGTCTCGGCGTTGGGTTCGCCGTCGACCACCTCGGCAAGCAGGTAGCTGCGCGACTTGGTCATCCGGTTCCGGACCACCGCGGGGTAGTCGACGGCGGGGTGCCCGGGAGCCGGTTCGGCCGCCGCGACACACTCGTATTCCTTCTGGACCTGGCGCTTCTCGAAGAGCACCTGGTACTTGCCCCGGGTCTCCGGATTCGTGGAAAGCAGCAGGATTCCGGCGGTCATGCGGTCCAGCCGGTGCATCGGAATAAGGTCCGGCAGGTCCAGCCGGTTCCGCAGCCGCACCAGCGCGGACTCCTGGATGTAGGTGCCGCCGGGCGTGGTGGGCAGGAAGTGCGGTTTGTCCACCACGAGGAGGTGGTCGTCCTGGTGCAGGATGTTCAGCTCGACCGGGATCCGGGTCTCCGGCGGCAGCGTGCGGTAGTACCAGATGAAGGTATGGTTCCGCAGCGGCGTGGCGCGGTCCAGGGGAATGCCGGCCTCGCCCACGATCTCGCCGGCGTCGAAGCGGTCCTCGATCCCCTGCGGGTCGATATGGCCCCAGCGGTGCATCATGTAGTCCATCGCGGTGTCCCACGGGCCCTCGTCCGGGAGGCGGAGACGGGTCGCGTTGACGCCGTCGCGCACGGGCAGAGGGGATTGCATCACCGGTCCATTCTACTTTGCACGGCGCGGCCGAGCGCGCGCCGGCCGGGCACTGGGTCGGCCGGGCGCGCGCCAGCGGCTACTGCGGCGAGGGACCGCAACCGACAGAAAAAAAGTTCTTGACAAATAAAACTGTCGGACGCCAGACTGGATGCATGTTGGACATCGAAGTGATCGAAGACCCGGCCGCGGCGGAGGCGTCCCTGGACCCCATCCGGACGCGCATCCTGCTGGAACTGGCCCAGCCCGGGTCTGCCACGCAGCTTGCGGCGAAAGTCGGCCTTACCCGGCAGAAGGTGAACTACCACCTCAAGGCCCTGGAACGGCACGGGCTGGTGGAACTTGTGGAGGAGCGCCGCAAGGGCAATGTCACAGAGCGAATTCTGCAGGCGCGTGCGGCTTCCTACCTGATCTCCCCGGCGGCGCTGGCTTCCGTGGCCCCGGATCCCCACAGGTTTTCGGACCGCTTTTCGGCCTTCTGGCTGCTGGCGCTCGCCAGCCGGATGGTCCAGGAAATGGGCCGGCTGATCGCCGGAGCGGCCGCGGCCCAGCAGAAGCTTGCCACCTTCGCGATCGACGGTGAGGTCACGTTCCGCACAGCCGCGGACCGGGCCGCCTTCGCCGAAGAACTCGGCGTCGCCGTGACCCGGCTCGTGGACAAATACCACGATGGCGGACCGGGAGCCACGGAGCCCGGCGCCACCGCTGGCACCGGGCGCAAACACCGCCTCGTTGTCGCACTCCACCCTTCGCTCAAGACACCGCCAACGGCTCCATCCACCAACCCCTCAGCTAAGGAGCAGGACAATGACTGACAAGCGGAACTTTGAAATCACCGTGGACACCGAGCTGCCCGCCACCCCGGAACGCATCTGGGAGGCGGTCACCACCGGCACCCCCGCGTGGATGTTCCCCACGGACCAGTGGCCCGCCGTCCGGACAGTGGAAGACTACCCCAGCCATCTGGTGTCCCGGATGGACGGTCCGGACGGCTGGTTCAACCAGCTGGAGCACGTGCTGGAACCGCTCGACGGCGGCCGCGCCCGGCTGCACTACGTCCACAGCGGAATTTTCGCCGAGAACTGGGACCAGCAGTATGACGGCGCCAGCAAGCACACCGAGTTCTACCTGCACACCCTCGGCCAGTACCTGAAATACTTTGACGGCAAGCCGGTGGTCTTTACCGACGTCCAGGCCCCTGCCGCCTCGGCGACGCCTGACGGCTTTGTCCGGCTCAAGAAGGCGCTGGGCGTCGACGGGATGACGCCGGGCAGCACCGTGGAACTGGAGCTCGACGGCGTCGGGAAGCTCTCGGGTGAAGTGGACTTCGCCAACGAAAACTTCCTCGGCTTGCGCACGGCCGACACGCTGTACCGGTTCTTCGGCCGCAATGCCTTCGGCGCCACAGTCGGCATGACAGTCCACGACTTCAGCGGCAGCGGGGATCCCGCATCCACGGCCGAGGCCTGGGGCGGCTTCCTGGCGAAGGTTTACGCCTAGCCGGTCCGCACCGCGACGCGGGGCCGCTGCGACCCACCAACTGTCTGGCGACACTCAAATGCCTGGCGCCACCGAATTTCGGTGTCGCCAGGCATTTTTCGCGTCCCAAGGAACCGCGGGCGTCGCGAGGGCATTCACGCCATAACCCGTCCGGCCACTCGTTCCACAACCACTTCATCCTCAGGTCCGTGGCGCTCGGCTCTCCACCGGGTCACAGGCGGCGGGCACCGACGCCATGACGGACCTTGCTGGTCTTCCGGCGCACGGAGCCAGGGCAGGAAGCCGCGTCGACGTTGTGGAAGACCGTCAGTACCGGCCAGATGACGGCACCATCACCCGCCTGAAGAAGTATTTCGATGAGCATCCGCGAGCTCCATGTCTCCCGTGGCTTCTACGGGGCGGAAACGCTGCCGCTCACCGCCGACGACCTCGGCGCTGTTCCGGCCGCCCTGGGCGCCGAAACGGGAAACCGGAACGACACCGCAGAGATTGATGCCCTGCGGCAGGGGCTGAAATCCTCCAACGAGGGTGCCGTGAAAACCTACGGCCCGATTAACCGCTTACCCTCCGACATGCCGGACGCGTCGATGAAGCCACAGCGGAGCCATCCAGTCACGGGTGACCCCGCGCGCCGTAGCGACCCTCCGGCAAGACCCGTTGGTCCGTCGTAATGGCCTTGTTTCATGGACGCCGCGGTCATCTTTGATTTCGAGAAGCAGCCCATTTTGGCCTCTCCCGACGGCGCGAAAGCCTGAACGGCCATGCGAAATAGTGAACTACATATCAGGTGTTTTTATTCATTGGCCAATGGAAGCTCAAAAGTGAACGAGGCACCCCTGGACTCATTCTCTTCGGCCCAAAGCCGGCCATGCTGGCGTGTGATGATCCGGTGGCTAAGGGCCAGACCTATGCCGCTGCCGGTGGCTTTGGAAGTGAACACGCCGTCGAAAATTCTCCCGTCCGGGATATGTGCGATGCCCTTACCGCGGTCAGCGACGCGGAACACGCCTGATTCCGCGGTGGCGAAGGTGGTGATAGTGACATGACGCTCGCGCCGTGGCCATGTGGACATCTCGTCGATGGCGTTGTGACACAAATTCAGGATCACCTGTCCGGTTAATATCTTTTCGCAGCGGATCCAGATGGGCGTATCGCTCTTGACCACCTGAATTTCCGTTTCATGCTGCTGGCCACGGAGCTGAATGAAGTACAGGCAGTCCTCGACGATTTCGTTCAGGTCGACGATCTGTTCGGATTGTTCAAGTTGGACAACGAAGGCGCGAAGGCTGGATACGATCTGGTTGGCGCGGTTTATTTGTTTTTTGGCGTTTTCCAGACCGTACTCCAGGTCTTGAACCGCAGTGTCCGGATTGCGCAGCCGTCGGGACACACCGTCAACGAAGTTGGTGGCGGCGGCCAAGGGCTGTCCCAACTCGTGGGCGATGGCCATGGCCATGTCGCCCATGGCGTTGTAGCGGCCAAGATAGTTGAGGTGCTCGAGGTCCCGACGGTGTTGTTCCTCCGCGGCCACCTGGTCGGTGATGTCATGTAGGAGTACAAGTGTCCCTTTGAGATCATGCTCCAGCTCGAGATGCTGGCAACTGGCTCCCACCCACACCGTGGTTTTGTCGGGTCGGGACAGCTCCAGGCGGATGCTCGTGGAAGATCCGTCCGGCTGGGGCGTGGCAAGGGCCTTTTCAAGCGCCTGCTTCGAGCCGGGGGAGCAGAGCTCCAGAAATCTGGTCCCGACCAGCTCGGCGGTGCTGAGGCGGAGCTGGTCCGAAGCGGCCGAACTGGCATAGCTGACGACCGATTCGGCATCCATGACGAGGATCCCCTCCGCCATGTGACTCAGGAAGGCCTGCAGCCGCCCTTCCGTGCGTTGGAGGTCGGATTTGAGGGATTCCTCCTTTTCGATATCGCGGAACTGCACCATAACTATGGGGCGGTCTGCGAGGTCGACCCTCACCGCAATGGCCTCGGTGAGAAAATCCCGCCCGCTCTTGGAGCGATACATCCATTCGGTACGGCTGGTGCCGTGGTCTGCGGCATCCTGAAGCCACTGGACGCCGGCTGACCGCCGGAAGCGCGGGTCGGCGCTGCTCATGTCTGGTGCCTTCAGCGGTTTCAACTCGGACAACGTGAAGCCGAGCATGTCGCACGCCGCCTGGTTGGCCCACAGGATGTCCTTCGTGGCGGCGTCATGGATGAGGATGCAATGGGTGAGGGACTGCACGAGACGGGCGAAATCCGAGGGACTCGGGAACTGCTGTTCGCGTTCATCGCCGGGCATCGGCAGGGAAGTAGACACACCAGATCCTACTGCGCACAGAATCCGGACCGACATAGGTGAATTCCTTAGGCCAGGCAGGTTTTTTCGCTGGCCTAGGGAGTGAATCACCAATTGTTGCGTTCCTAACCGGGCCATAGCTTTGGAAACAGACAACGACGACGACCAACCCGTGGGAGCCCAACATGACAAATGTCCTGGATGCCGCATCACCGATCACTCTGGATGAAGTGCTGCTTACAGTCGAGCGCCGTCGCGAAGAGTTCAGTGCCCAAAAGTCAGTCCCGATGGATGTTATTGAGGCGTTCAAGAAGGCCGGCGTGTACCGCGCCGCGACCCCGCGGCGTTTCGGCGGCGATGCTTTGCCGCCGTCGGAATTCCTGCGCATCGTAGAACGCATCTCTCAGGTTGACGCCTCGGCGGGCTGGGTGGCGAGCTTCGGTTCAGCCGTCTATCTCGCAGCCTTGCCGCTGGAGACCCAGGCCGCTCTCTATAGCGGAGGCCCCGACGTCGTGTTTGCCGGCGGGCTCTTCCCCGTGCAGAAGGCTGAGCGCGTTGACGGAGGCTGGAATGTTGCAGGCGAGTGGAAGTTCTCCAGCGGATGCCGGGGGGCTGACCTCATTGGTGTGGGGCTCGCCGGCGGTGAGGGAACCCAAGGCAAGCCACTCACGGCGCTTTTGAGGCCGGAACAGGTTGAGATCGTAGAAAACTGGGACGTGGTCGGATTGCAGGGCACCGGCAGCAACGATCTGCGGGTTCACGGTCAATTTGTTCCCGACGAGTGGACCTTCATCCGCGGTGGGGAGCCCACGGTCGACGAACCCCTGTACCGCTATCCCGCTATTGCATATGCCGCCCAGGTGCTCGCGGCCGTGAATCTCGGCACCGGCCGCGCCGCCCTGGATTACGCAATCGGCGCCGGCAGTGGACGCACGGGGATCACGGGCGCGCCGAAGCTCGCCGATCGCGCCTACTACCGGATTGACATCGCCAAGGCGGAAGCTGCGCTGCTCTCTGCCAGGGCCTTCTTCTACGAGATTTCCGA
The DNA here is from genome assembly GCF_031456935.1 of Arthrobacter ginsengisoli. NCBI lineage: Bacteria > Bacillati > Actinomycetota > Actinomycetes > Micrococcales > Micrococcaceae > Arthrobacter > Arthrobacter ginsengisoli. Next base: position 6,976 of record NZ_JAVDVQ010000013.1, read on the forward strand.
CGAGGTCTATGCCACGGTCGAGTCCGGCGACAGCCCGACGGACAAGCAGAAGGCGCTCCTGCGCCTGGCGTCGACTCATGTCGCCAAGGTCGGCGCCGCAGCCGTGCAGGCCGCCTACACCCTCTCGGGGACCGCCGCCATCTACGATGCCAACCCCATGCAGCGCTACCTCAGGGACGCCTCCGTCGTGACCCAGCACGCCTTCCTGGGCGACGGCATCTACGACGGGGCAGGCGCGGTCCTTATGGACATTCCACCGTCCATCCCGGCCTTCATCTGATTCTGCAGCAACAAGGAGACAACGTGACTACAAACCCATCAGAACCACTGCGCGTACTGTTCTGCATCGGCATCAACCAGAACTTTTTCGATTTGCCCAAGAGCGGCATCGGCGCCGTCTGGACCGCCTTCTCGGGCATGATGTCCGAAATGGGCCAGATGGACGGCGTCAATGTCATCGGAAACATGGATGACGACTCACACGTGGTCGGTCCCTCCGATGGTTGGCCGTGGACCTGCTACATCCTGGCCGATGTCGACCGCCAGGAAACGGTCAAGGCAGCGTGCAATCTGTTCCGCACCACCATGGTGGGAGAGCACGCTTTGTGGCACTACGCCAAGATCGAGGCGAGGATCGGGCGCGCCCTGATCATCCGGGACGACGTCCCAGTGGCTGCGGGCTGACGATGGCACGTATCTCGACGTCGGAGCTGGCACTGCGCCTCACAGCTGTCGAAGCCACAGGGGCAGTCCGCCGCACCATGAGCCGCTATATGGACCTCTGCGATGTCCCTCGGGCCGCCTTTGCACCGGAGGCCCTGGCATCACTTTTTTCCGATAACGCCATTTGGGAGGGAACCGGTCCGGCGTACAGCGGCAAGTTCGGCCGGATCGAAGGCAAGGAAGCCATCCTTGCCATGTTGTGCTCATACCTCCCCCCTTCACCGCACTTTCGGCGGAACATCCATCTCCTGGGCGAAGGCCACATCACTGTCGCCGGAGAAACGGCTGCTGGGAGCTGGATCATGCAACAGCTCTCCGAGTACCGGGACGGCGACCAGGACCTGATACTTGCCCGGCTAATCGTCGACTTTGACATACGGAACGGCAACGCCGCCATCAGCCATTTCCGGACAGAACAGCTGTTCTCCCGAACCCCGTCCAGCGCCCACATCACTGAACCAGCAACACCCGACCTGCAAAACCCTAAGGAGTACCGATGACCGCCCCAACTTCAGACCGGGCCAGCGATTTCGCATCACTGGCAGCCGAGGACCGCGTCGCGGCCAGGCTCTACACCGACCCCGAGATTTTTGACTGGGAGATGGAGAAGATCTTCTACAGCACCTGGGTGTGGGTTGCACACGAGAGCGAGATTCCCGACGCCGGGAGCTTCAAGATGTCTCACATCGGCCTGCAGCCGGTGATCGTCAACCGCGACCGGAAGGGAAACTTCAATGTCCTCCTGAACCGGTGCCGGCACCGGGGAGCGAGCGTCTGCGAAGTGCCCAAAGGCAAGGCCAATGGCTTCACCTGCCCCTACCATTCCTGGTCATACTCCCTCGAAGGGAACCTGCGCGGCATCCCGTATCCCGACGGCTACGAGGGCGTTGCCGAGAAGCGTGACCTGCCCCTACAGCGGCTTCGCGTCGAAAGCTATAACGGCCTCATCTTCGCCACCTTTAGGACGGACATCGAACCGCTGGCGGACTTTCTTGGCGATGCAAAGCTATGGATCGATCGCTTCATGAAGCAGGGGGCCGGCTTCCCAGTCAAGGTCCAGGGCGAGCACAAGTTCCGCTTTGACGGAAACTGGAAAATCCAGCTGGAAAACACCACCGACGGTTACCACTTCCCGATCGTGCACCGCTCCTGGATGGCCTCGGTGGACGCCGAAACGGCAGACATGTTGTCCTTCATGACGGACGAGGAAGCCGTGACCCACGCACTCGGCAATGGACACAGCGTTGCCATCATGGTCCCCGAGCACGTGGATCTGGAAGATGACGACGGCACGGAAGAACTCCAAGAGAGGTTCCGTCCCATCATCGACGAACTCTCCGAAACGATGCCGCCAGAGCAGGTGCGCCGCATCGTCCGATCAATGCACGGCGCGGGATACAACCTGAATCTGTTCCCGAACCTGTCACTGTCAATGTCCTTCTTCCGCGTTCTGCGGCCGATCTCCGTGAACGAAACCGAAATCCAGCACATGGCGCTGGGCCTCGACGGCGGACCGGAGAGTGTCAACCGGGAACGCCTGCGCATCCACGAACACTTCCAAGGACCCTTCGGGTTCGGCACATCGGACGATTCGGAAGCATGGGACCGGGTCCAGCGCGGAGCTGTAGCCAACCCCGAGATGCCCATCCTGGTCAACCGCGGCCTTGGCCGGGAGGTGGCCGCCGATGAGGGGTGGAAAACATCGCATGTCACGGACGAAACAGGCATGCGCGAGTCATACGCAATGTGGAAAAGGATGATGAACGATGACAACTGAGACCATCGAAGAGGGTACGGGTATTGATAACCGCCCCGCACAGGAACCTTACGACCTAGGCCTGGGCAAGCTTGCCGATCCCCTGGTGGGGCGCGCCATCGAATTGGTCTGGCACGAAGCCAGGCTCCTCGATGACAAGGCATACGAGGCCTGGCAGACCCTCTACACGGAAGACGCGAAGTACGTCATCCCTGTCGATCCGGACACGGATGACTTCGAATCATCACTAAACATGGTCTATGACGATGCCAGGATGAGGCACATGCGCATCACGCGCCTGGTTCAGGGATACTCCATGTCGGCGGTGGCTGCGGCCCGCACCACCCGGACCATTTCACGGTTTACCGTGGAGGAGCAGACAGCTGAAACGGTCACGCTGCGGTCCGCGCAGGTCTTGGTGGGCTTCAAACGTGAAAAATTCCAGGTACTTGGCGCCGATCTCACCCACCGCATCCGGTTCAACGGTAACGACGCCCGGATCGAGCTCAAGCTCATTCGTCTTGTCAACGCCGACGCCGCCGTGAACGCCTCCGGCTTCCTGCTCTAAGGACTTCGACCATGAATAAAGTCGCACTCGTCACCGGCGCAGCCCGCGGGCTAGGTGAAGTCATCGCCCGCAAACTCCACAAGGAAGGATTCCGCGTCGCCATCACGGGCACCACTGCAGCCTCCGTCAATCCGCTTGCCAACGCCCTTGACCCCTCCGGGGAGACCGCCTGGGCAGGTGCACTCGATATCCGCAGCAAGACAGATTTCGAAGCTGTCCGTGATGCTCTCGGGGAAAAATGGGGCGGCACTGACGTCCTGGTCAATAATGCCGGGCGTTCCAAGGTTGCACCTGTTCTGGAAATCACTCCGGAAGAGTTTACCGAAAACGTGGATATCAACCTCAGGGGAACTTTCCTGGGCTGCCAGGTATTTGGCCCACATTTTCGGGAACGCGGCTACGGCCGCATTATCAACATCCACTCGCTCGCAGGACACAACGGCGGGACTGCCACTGGCGCCCACTACGCCGCATCGAAGGGTGGCGTGTCCACGCTGACCAAGGTCTTCGCCCGGGAGTTTGCATCCTCCGGTGTGACCGTCAATGCCGTTTCGCCCGGACCGCTGGATCTTCCCGTCGTCTACGAAACCGTTGATCCCCAGAAACTGGACACCATAAAGGCAACCATTCCGGTTGGGCGGTTGGGGGATGCCGAGTTTATTGCCGACACAGTCGCGCTGCTCGCCTCCCAAGGTGCGTCATCGGTCACCGGGGCCTGCTGGGACATCAACGGCGGACTCTACATGCGTTAGCCGCCGGCCAGCACGTCACCAACAGAAAAGGAAAGGAGCGTTGCCCCATGGGTATGTTCAAAGTACGCGTAGCCGAAGTGCTGGAGGAAACCAGCAACATCAAGTCCTTCCGCCTCAAGCGTGCGGATGGGGCACCGTTCGGTCCCTATCCGGCCGGCGCCCACATCGACATCGTCGGCCCGACAGCCGTATTGCGCCAGTACTCGCTTTGCAGCCCGCCCGATGATCCCGACGACTATGTTGTCGCGGTCAAGCTCGAGGCGGCATCACGAGGCGGCTCGGCCGCGCTGCACGATCAGGTGGAAGTAGGCCATCAACTGGAAATCAGCACGCCTCGAAACCTGCTGTCCGTGGCACCAGGGGCGGACCAGCACGTCCTGGTGGCGGCGGGAATCGGGGTGACGCCGATGATCAGCATCGCCTATCACCTTCACAGGATCGACGAAGAGTTCGAGTTGCACTACTTCGCCCGATCTCGGGAGGAGGCGGCATTCTGCGACCTGCTCAAGGACCGAAGCGGTTTCGGCGATCGCGTCTTCTTTCATTTCGGCCTTGCCCGAGACGAACAACCAGCAGTCCTCGGCAGTGTTCTGGCGCCACTCACTAGCTCGTCTCATGTGTATACCTGTGGACCGCAGGGCTTTATGGAGCGGGTGAAAGAAATTGCCTCCGCCGTCATTGCCGAGGACAACGTCCACATCGAGCATTTCCAGGCCGGCGAGGCAACCGACACAGACAGTGACACCCCGTTTGAAGTCGAACTGGACGACGAAGTCTACGAAGTGCCCGTCGGAAAATCCATCGTTCAGGTCCTTGCCGACAACGGCATCGAAGTAGACACCTCATGCAAAGAAGGAATCTGCGGCACGTGCATCATGGGCGTTCTGGGCGGCCAGCCCGACCACCGGGACCAGTGCATGTCAAACAGCGAAAAGAAAGCCAACGACCAGATCGCCGCATGTGTGTCCCGAGCCAAATCTCCCCGGCTGACGCTGGAGCTCTTCTGACTGACGGCACCTAGAATCGGCCCGCCTCCCCGTTCCAAGGAGTGTTGTTCCTGGGAACTGACCTGCAGCCATCAGCGCCTGTTCAGCATGCACCGCAGTGAAGTCTTCCCCGCCGCGGCGGGGAAGACTTCACTGCTTTACTGGCTCCGCCCGGTCATCCGGGATCTTCAAAGAACTGACACGTGATGTTGAAGGATGTCGCGGACGAGGGTGGCAATGCTGTCGGCGCCCGTCTTCGCCTTGATCCTGGTCCGGTGAACGTCAATTGTCTTGACGCTGGTTCCCAGCTTCCGTGCGATGTTCTGACTTGGCAGCCCGTCAATGACGAGGGCCAGGATCTGCCGTTCGCGCGGGGTCAGACCCGCAATGCGCTCCTCAATTTCCCGGCGGCTTCGGTCTGCTGCAAAGCGCTGACGGGCCAGCTCGAGTGTCTCTTGGACAACGTCCAGCATGTGCTGGGGGTCGTACGGCTTCTCGAGGAAGTTCACAGCGCCCTGTTGGAGGGCTTTGACGGACATCCGGATGTCGCCGTGTGCCGAAACAAAAATGATAGGCAGCGGAGAGGAGATGCTGTTCAGCGTCTCCTGCAGCTGAAATCCGCCAGTCCTGGGCATCCGCACGTCCAAGACAAGGCACGCGGGGACGGCAGGGTCGTAGTTGTCCAGGAATGACGCGACATCATTGTAGATGCGGGAACGGATGTTGACTGATTCCAGAAGCCAGGACAACGAATCGCATAGCTCCTGATCATCGTCGACGATGTACACGAGTGCTTCCGGTAAATCCATGATGGCGACCTTGCAGAGCAGAGAAATGGGCTTAAACGACGCTATCGACGGTCGGCCCGCACAGTCAATACTGCCGCCGTAAGGATGCTACCTACCCGGCTAAAGCGATACCTGCCGGCCAGTGGGACAAATTGCAATACTTATTAACTCCAATTCCTCCTAAATTCTCATTACGAACTAATGGAAGGCCCAATGAGGGCCGCGTCGTTTGGAGGAAGAAATGCCTGAACTCAGTCAGATCCAGAAAGACTTCCGGTCTGCCATGGCGCACTTGCCGGCGGCGGTGAATGTCATCACTACTGGCGGACCATTCGGCCGGGTAGGCATCACCGTCAGTGCCGTGTGCTCGGTAACCGATTCCCCTCCCACGGTCCTGGTCTGCGTGAATCAGTCCAGCGCAACGCATGACATTTTCAACAGTAACGGTGAAATCTGCATCAACGTCCTCAGCGGCGAACATGAGGAACTGGCCCGCCACTTTTCCGGAGCCACCAAGGTGCCCATGGAGGAACGTTTTGGCTGGGATATCTGGGAGGAAAGCTCAGGATCCGTGCCGGTGCTCCGGGATGCATTGGTCAAAATCGTCGGGCGCGTTAGCGAACGCTCCGTGCAAGGATCCCATTCGGTAATTTTCGTCCGGGTCGAGCGTATTGAAGTCCAGGGGGAGCGTGACAGCCTCGTGTACTTCAAGAGGCAGTTTCATCGCCTTTCCGTGACTCCTGAGCTGGTGACTGTTTGACGTCCCCGGACGCGCTCCTTCAGATGGTTTCGGACCTCAGGGCTGGGCGGACCAAGCCGAGCCGGGTCCTCGCCGATGCCCTCGAGCGGGTGCGTGCGAAAGAACCCGCGGTGCACGCCTGGGTGAGAGTCGACGTCGACGGGTCAGCCGCGCAGGCGGAGGCGCTTGAAACCGCTGGTCGGCAAGGACCCCTTTGGGGGATTCCGGTTGCGGTCAAGGATCTGATCGACGTCAAGGGTCTTCCTACCGGCTGCGGCAGCCCTCTGCGCGGCCACGAGCCAGCAACGGCGGACGCGGATTGTGTGCGCTTGTTGAGGGAAGCCGGAGCTATCATCGTGGGCAAAACGGTGACAACCGAATTCGGATACTTCGCCCCGGGACCGACGCGCAACCCAGTGAATCCTGCGCATACCCCCGGCGGTTCCTCGAGTGGTTCCGCGGCCGCAGTGGCCGCCGGCATGGTGCCTCTGGCGTTGGGGACGCAGACCGCGGGTTCGCTTACCCGGCCCGCCTCCTACTGCGGCGTGGCCGGCTTTGTGGCCGCGAAGGACCAATTCTCAACTGCCGGGGTAACCGGGCTTAGCCACTCGTTTGACTCGCTGGGACTGATTACCAGAACCGTTAGGGACTTGCGGTATGCGTGGGAATCCCTCAGCCGATTCGAAACAGTCGAACACGATGGCCCTTTAGACTCGGTTGAACTTCTGCTCTGGGACGGAAGCGGACTCGGCGAAGTTTCCACGGAAATGTCCGCGGCACTAATCGCCGCCGAATCGACCCTCAGCCGGCAACTCGGGTTCCATTTCTCCGAATGGTCCGACCATGGAATGGTCCGGGACCTCGCCGAGCAGCATGCCACGGTCATGGCCAGCGAAGCCTCCGCAGCACGTGCCGAAGAGTTGGCACACCACCATGAATTGAGTGTGCCCTTCGCCGAGCTTCTCACCTCCGGCCGTTCCCTGCCCCACCACGAATACACCGCCGCCCTCGAGCTCATTGCAGTGTCCCGGCAGAGGGTTCTCGCCCTGCTTGAACGTTTTGACGCGGTTCTGGGCCCCGCGGCACTGGGAGCTGCTCCGGCAGGGTTGGAAGCAACCGGCAGCCCAATACTCAGCCGCCCCTGGCAGGCGCTTGGCTTGCCAGTGCTGACAATTCCGGGACCTTCCTCTTCCGATGGCTTGCCGCTGGGGCTGCAACTTATCGGTGCTCCCGGACGAGAACCCCGACTGTTTGATATCGGGCAGCGCATTGAAGAATCCTTGCGTCCAAAAGGTGTCAAGAAGGGCGCGACGCTGCCCCTGTACCACTGACTGACTGTGTCCCGCGGCCGCGAAGGCCCCTACGGATTTCCGCTCCTAAATTTCCACGAAACCCCACAAGCGAGGTAAAAATGACGTCTACCGCCCCAGCCAAAACAGGCTCTATGGCTCATGCATTACAAGTAGGCAAAATGAACAGGCGAGCATGGATCATTACGGGCCTGCTTGTCCTCTTCCAGATAATCGCTTTCGCTGACAAGGCTGTACTGGGCCTGGTAGCCCATCAGGCCATCCCCGAACTCGGCATCAGCAACGTTCAGTTCGGCTTCATTGGAAGCGCCTTCTTCTTTCTTTACGCTGTTGCCTCGGTAGTAATCGGCGTCTGGGCAGGCAAGGCACCTATTAAGTGGATCCTGCTCGCCCTGGGACTGAGCTGGGCCATTCTGCAGTTCCCCATGCTCTTTGGCGGTGGCGCCGCAGTGCTGCTGGTTACCAGAATCATCCTTGGCGGGGCCGAGGGACCCGCGACGGCGATGTCCTTGTCGTCGGCACACTCATGGTTTAAGCCTTCCGACAGGTCCCTCCCAAGCAACCTCATCGCGATCGGTTCCACCCTCGGACCCGTTATAGCGGCTCCGGCCCTGGCACTGATAATCGCAAACTTCGGTTGGCGGTGGGCTTTTGGGGCACTCGGCCTCGTCGGGCTCCTCTGGACCGCCGTGTGGTTCTTTGTTGGGTCAGATGGTCCCTATGGTGCGAAGTTCGGGAAGAAAAGCGCAGGCCTTGGAACAGGCCACTCGTTTGACGAAGTAGCTGTTGATTCCGCTCCAGGCGATGCCTCTGCCTTTGACAGGCAGCAACCCGTTCCCTGGCGTTCCATACTGCTCAGCGGGTCTTTCCTCGTCGCCGTCTTTGCGGGCTTCACGAACTTCTGGACGCAAGGGTTTCTGACAACGTGGTCGCCGAAGTATCTTGCCGGAGTCGTCAACCTCTCACCCGAGATGGTCGCCCTCTTTTTCACTTTCCCCTGGCTCTTCGGCGCCGCTGTTCTGCTTGTCCTCGGAATTCTGGGCCGCTGGCTGATGCGACGCGGTCATAGCGTCCACCGGTCCATCGGAATTCCCTTTGGGGCATCGCTGACCGTCGCCGGTCTGTGCTTTCTCCTCCTGCCGGCGACCTCCGGTGCGGCATCTGTTGTTCTCCTGACAGTGGCAGCCGGCTGCAGCGTCATCTATCTCATGGCCCCGAGTGCCATGGCCTACGCCGTCGGCCCGCGCCAGAGGCCTGTGCTCATGGCGACGCTGGGCGGCATCGCGTCCATAGGCGCCATCATCTCCCCAACAGCCGTTGGCCTGTTCATGGACGCCGCCGGATATCGGACGCCGGAGCCTGGCAAGAAAGACACGATCGACATGATCGCCCATATGACAGACGGAGTGCACCAGTCGTTCGGTGTGGCCGGAACGCTGCTTCTGATTGCCGGAGTGCTGTCAATGGTTTTTCTGAACCCGGACAGGACGGGCCTCCGGTTGCAGGGAAAGCTCGCGCGACTCGGCTAAAAGCCGACGAAAAGAAGGGCTCTGTTGGTTTCCCAACAGAGCCCTTCTTTCATTGTCGGTCAGCGCCACGCGGCGTCAGCGGTCCAATACTCGGAGCCGTTGGCGCTTACTCCGCGTTTCCAGTCCGATGTTCGGCGCAGCTGGGGTTCCACCCTGGCAGTTACCGCATCTGCTGCGGCAGGGCCGTCCTCGTCCACCTGCCAGTGGACCCAGTTCACTTCAAGACCGGCGTCGTCATGCACGAACAGATCAACATGGTGCCACCCGTATCCGAACGTGTCCGTGTAGCAAGTCAGGAACATCCGGTCGTGGTTCTTGGGATGCGGCATACAGGTACTCCTTTGCATCGTATTTCAGATACCGTACGACGCAATGTCCCTGCGCCAATAGGGGATAAACCCTTACTCGACGTGGTGATACTTCGTCTGTCGCCTTTACGAGCGGAAGGAAAGAATACTTCACATGGGAGGGCATGTGGAGACACAAGACTCGGTGCTGGCGATCATCAACAAGGCATTCGAGCCCGCCATCGTGGGCCTGGACCCGCTGGATCCGCTGGACCGGGCAAGATTCACCAGATCCTCGCCAGGACCGTCCATAACAAACCGCCAAGGGCGGCTTGGACATTGCCCTCTGGGGCATCATCGGCAGGGCCGCAAGCATGCCGGTATCGGCGCTTCTCGGCGGCTATGCCGCGGAGATGAATGTGAGCCACATACTCGGTTTCAAGCCGGCGCCGGAGCTTCTGGACGAAGCACTTCGGGTACGCGGTGAATACGGGATGACCACCTTCAAGCTGAAAGTCGGCCGCAAGCCACTGATCCTGGACATTGAGGCGTGCCACACGCGGAAACGGCCAAATCAGCCGAGAAAGCACTCTCGCAGGCCCTGCAGCGCGACGGCCAAGGGCGCCACCTCTGGCGAGTCTTGGGGCAGTACGCGAATTACTCGGTCTTCGATGTGGCTGGCAACGACGAGCTGCACGAAATTCTCCAGGGCCTGCCCCTGTACCCCTACCTGGCCATTCAAGTCACACCCCTGGCCCAACACCCTTCCTCCCTCGCAGCATCCGAAAACTAACCACCCATTTCCGCTTCGACGCGGAGGCGGAACGCAAAGAAAGGACATCAAATGTCTGCAGAAATTGAAGCAACGGCCGCTGATTCCGGAGCCAAGGCCACCGAGCGCTTCCGGTCTGACAAATCCTCGGCCTTGGCAGTGAGCGCCGACCGAGTCAGTCGACTCGCCTCCCGTGCCATTAACGCCCTCGTTGAAACCGTTCTGGAAGAAAAGGTCACCTACGAGGAGTACAACGCGCTGAAAACGTGGCTCATTCAGGTTGGCGAGACCGGAGAGTGGCCGCTCTTCCTGGACGTGTGGCTGGAACACGCGGTGGAAGAAGTCGCCAACAGCGGCCGGGCAGGCAGCAAGGGCACCATTGAAGGCCCGTACTACGTCCCGGGATCGCCGGTCCTCGAGTCGCCTGCGACCCTCCCGATGCGCGAGGACGAACCAGGGACGCCGCTGGTTTTCCAGGGCAAAGTAACTTCAGTTGCGGGTACAGCCTTGGCGGGCGCCTCGATTGAAATCTGGCACGCCGATGATCTGGGCTTCTACTCACAGTTCGCCCCCAATATTCCCGAGTGGAACCTCCGGGCGACGGCGCTCACTGACTCCGAAGGTTTCTTCCGGATCCACACGGTCCAGCCTGGGCCGTATCAGATCCCTACGGACGGTGCCTGCGGGCAGTTGATTGAGGCTGCCGGATGGCATGCATGGCGGCCGGCCCACCTGCACCTGAAGATCGCGGCAGCCGACCATCAGCTGATCACGACCCAGCTGTATTTCACGGCCGACAAGCACCTTGGCGATGACATCGCTTCGGCGGTGAAGCCCGAGCTGGTACTCGACCCGCAGGACAAGGCAGACGGTACGGGTCGAGAGGTGACGTACGACTTCGTACTCGCAACGGCCCAGTAGCACCTTTCCACCGGATGGCACCGTCCACGCGTTCCCTTGATGGGGGATGTGGTGCCATCCGGTGGATTGCCGTGTCAGGCCCGGACCGTTTCCCGGCGTGTTGCTCTCGTGTCATGAAACAGGGGTATTCGAATTCCGCTGCGTGCCGGCTACTCGGCATCCACCGGCACACAGGCCACCATTGGCTGAACAGACGAAAAGGCCAACGGCCTGCTTCGCCAAGACTTCCAGGAAGGAACGGACCTCAGCGCCATTGACGAAGCTGAGGTCCATCTCGCGGTCGATGAAGTCAATGGCTGGCCCCGAGCCATCCTCGGAGGGGTCAGTGCGATCGACAGATTCGCTTTCCGCGAGGGTGGAGCATGAACGTGACAAATCGCAACTTCCGCTAGGGTGTCGAATATGGGTCCGGCAGCCGTGCGAAATGTAAAGACAGTGGCGCTGGCTCTCCTGGTCCGGGCTGTTTCGACCGGTGCACTGCTGGGCGCGTGTATCAGCGCGGTCATATCAGCGATTTCGACCGTTCAGGCGGTCCTGTATCCGGAGCAGTTTGGGCCCTGGGGCATGAATGGTGGCCAGATTTTCTTCATGGCCATGGTTGGGCTCGTTGTCGGAGCCGTTGCCGGACTGGCAACGGGTGCCGGTTCCGCAGCGGCGCTTTGGATTGACGCCACTACGTCCTCCACTGGCAGGATTCGGAGCCGGCTTCGCCACAGTCTCCGGGTTGCTGGCAGCCTTTCATACTCGTCGGCTTATCCGCCGATACCATTCCACCGGCCAAAGCAGGCCCCCTGAACGTTCGGCCGAGTACAGGGCCACGGCCAGGCGCGTCCAGTCTTTAAAGCAGAAATGCTCCCGCGCTGGATTTACGTCTGGGGGGTTTGAAGGAGATTCAACATGGCCTCCAGCTGGGAAATGAGCTGGAGCCGAGTGCTGGTGCCGGGGGCGAGGGCAACGCTGATTTGCGCCCCAAGAAGCATATTCATAAGGATTCCGGCAAAGTCTTCATCGCTCACCGTCGAGAAGGTCTCTCCTGCAGCCCGGGCATCCCTCAAGTGGACCAGGATTCGTTCGCGCCATAGTTCCATCGACCGTTCGTGGAGCGCTGACTTAGACGTATCTCCCAAGGCGCGTTGCCAGAATCCGATCACGATCCGGGCTTCGCTCTCCTTCTCTTCATCCAGCGGGAGCACCTCGTGGCAGAACACACGGAGAGCGGCCAGGCCGGTATTGATTCCGGTGGCCGTGTCGATCCTTTTGTTAGTTTCGTGAAAGACATGCTCGAAGGCAAAAGCAAGCAGATGCTCTTTACTGCCGAAATAGGGCTTGAGGGCACCATTGGCGAATCCGGCCTCAGCTGCGATTTCTCGCATGGTGGCGCCTTCAATGCCGTCGCGGGCAATGAGCCGCCACGTGGCACTGACCACATCTGCACGCCGCTGGTCATGATCGACAATTTTCGGCAAGGAGACCTCTCTCTACCCGACGCTTTTCCCTGGACTTCCTCTAGGGTAGTCGCACCCTCGTCCGGCGCCCTTGGGCGGCAGCCTTGGCTCTGTCCATTCAAGCGAAGAACGGGGTAATGCGGATCGGCATCCCCCGTCCCATGACAGGGGACGGAGGATGCCGCGCAGGAGTCCAGCTATTTATTGCTAATTGACCCGAACTTCGTCGCAGTCCGGCGCCTGGAGATCATACTCGTTCTCCCCCGGAGTGCCTTCGCCGCCATGGCCGATGTACTCGTAAACAGCCGGAGACTTGATTTTCAGGTGATGGCCCCACCACAATCCGGCGGCACCGGGGACGATCGCGATAGCCGGCAGCACCCAGGACAGAGGCGATGGGCCGGAGGATCCGATAAGAACATCGAAGTTCGCCAGGATAAGCACGAACACGCCTCCGAGAGCCAGCGCGCTTAGCACCGGGGCAATGACAGTGGTCCAGAGGGCAAGCTCATGGTCGTTGCGGCGGAAGTATCCAATGACAGCCAGCGAAACCAGAACCAAGAGTAAAACGAGTCCGGCGGCGGCGGAGTTCGAAAGCCACGTAAAAAGGGTCAGAACCGGAAAGAGCGGACCCAGATCGGATGCATTGCCGGCAACAGCGAACGCCACGATGACGATCAGCGCGGTTATGGATTGAGCAACAGATCCGGCGACAGGCGCATGGGTGCGGGGGTTCACATAAGCCAGTCGCTGAGGCACCACGTTTTCCCTCGCCAGCGAGAAGACGTAGCGGGCCACAGCATTGTGGAATGCCAGGAGCGCCGCAAAGAGACTCGTCAGAAACATCATCTGCGCAAGGTCAGCCATGAGTGTCCCGACGTTTTGACCTAGAAAAGCAAACAGCAACCCGGGGCCTAATTCCCTAGACGCCGCCACGATTTGGCCAGGGCCAGTACCGGTCATCATGGCCCAAGCGGAGAATGCGTAAAAGACGGCGATAATGGCTACAGATATATACGTTGCCCGGGCAATGGAGCGTTTCGGGTCTTTCGACTCCTCGCTGTAGATCGCCGCCGATTCAAAACCCATGAAGCTGGCAATACTGAATGCCAAGGCAGCGCCGACTCCGGCGGTAAACAGATCGCTTGGCATGAGGCCCGTCGCCGAAACCCCTTCCGGCTGGACAGCAAATGCGGCAACGTCGAAGACGATGACTGCAAGAAATTCCAATCCCACCATCACGGCCACTACCCGCACAGAGAAATCAACCTTGTTGATGCCGAGCCACGCGACCACCAAGAAGGCAACTCCGGCAGTTGCCCACCACGGGACATCCGCCCCGGTCTTCTCATTGATGAACGTAGCCGAAGCAAAGCCGAAGAGGCCATAGACGGCGATTTGGATGGAATTGTACGCGGTGAGGGCTACGAAAGAAGCTCCTACACCGGTCCTCTTGCCAAGGCCCTGGGCGATGTACGCATAGAACGCCCCGGCATTTCGGATTCGCGAACTCATGGCGGCATAACCCACGGTAAACAGGGTCAGGCAGGCTCCGAGCACAAGGAAGGAAAGGGGAACACCGAGCACCCCTGTAACCGCAAAGTTGGCAGGATAACCGCCGGCGACCACCGTGAGCGGTGCCGAGGCGGCAATGGTCATGAAGACCAAAGCGGGAACACCAAGAGTGCGCCGGCTCAAGCCCGGCGGTTGGGCAACGGCAGGGACTTGCGGAGATTCGTGGGACATTTTCAGCCTCCGGGGAATAGTTGAGGTGATGACGCAGAGGGTCTCCATTGACCGACTCTGCATGGCTTCTTTCCTGCAAAATATGGGGTGGCCGACCAGTGACCACGCAGTCCGGGTTCGTCAGGAACGGGACGCGTGATCACGTTGCCGTTCTTTGCCGGAGGAGGAATCGGGTGGGCCGCCCGGCCGGGGTCAGCCGTTGATGACCTGCGGAACGCCGAGGGCCTTGAGGCCTTCGACGCCGAATTCGAGTCCGTAGCCGGATTGCTTGGAGCCGCCGAAGGGAATCATGGGGTTGACCATGCCATGGGCGTTGATCCACACGGTCCCGGCTTCGAGACGCGCCGCGACCTTGCGGGCTTCGGCGGGGTCGGCGGACCAGACGGAGGCGCCGAGCCCGACGTCGAGCGCGTTGGCCTTGGCCACGGCGTCGTCCACGGTGGTGTAGCGGATGATGGGCAGTGCGGGCCCGAATTGCTCCTCGGCGACCAGCGGGTTGTCGTTGTCGACGTTGGCGACGAGGGTGGTGGGGTAGAAGTATCCGGGCTGGTCAGGGTCCGGGTTGCCGCCGAGCAGGATCTTGGCGCCGGAGTCGCGGGCGGCTTCCACGAGCCTGGCGACGATGTCGTACTGCTGGCGGTTTTGCAGCGGGCCGAGCACGTTGTTCTCGTCGAGCCCCACGCCCATGGGCATGGCGGCGGCGACGTTGGTGAGGGCTTCGCAGACTGCGTCGTAGATGTCGGTGTGGACGTAGAGGCGCTTGAGCGCGGCGCAGGTCTGGCCGGTGTTGATGAAAGCGCCCCAGAACAGGCCTTCGGCGATGGCCTGGGGGTCGGCGTCGGGCAGCACGATGCCGGCGTCGTTGCCGCCGAGCTCCAGGGTGAGGCGTTTGACGGTGTCTGCGGAGGACCTGATGATGGCCTTGCCCGTGGCGGTGGAGCCGGTGAACATGATCTTGCCGATCGCGGGGTGTCCGGCCAGGGCCTCGCCGACGTCGCGGCCGCCGGAGACCACCGTGAGGAGGCCCTCGGGGAGTTCCTGGTTGAGGATTTCGACGAGGGCCAGGACGGACAGCGGGGTGTATTCGGAGGGCTTGACCACCACGGCGTTGCCCATCCGGAGTGCCGGCCCAATCTGCCAGATGGTGATCATCATGGGCCAGTTCCAGGGCCCGATCGCGCCGACGACGCCGATGGGCCGGTAGTGCAGTTCGGCGCGGGTCTCGCCGTCGTCCACCACGGTTTCCGGCTCCATTGGAGTGCCGGCGGCGGCGCGGAGCCAGGCGGCGCAGCCGCCGACCTCAAACCGGGCATTCGGGCCGTTGAGCGGTTTGCCCTGCTCGCGGGAGAGCAGCCGGGCGAGTTCTTCGGCAGAGCGTTCGACGGCGTCGGCGGCCCTGAGCAGGGCGGCGGACCGGGCGTCGTGGCCCAACGCTGCCCACGCCGGCTGCGCGGCCTGGGCGCTGGCGACCGCTCGCTCAAGGTCCTCAACAGTGTGGACGGGTGCCTCCCCGACGGGCTGCCCGGTGGCGGGGTTCAGAATTGTCCGGCTGGATCCCGGCGACGGTTCCATGGTGCTGGTGGTTGTGCTGGTGCTCATCGTGCTCCTTTTAGGGGGAGGAAGGGGTTGCCCGTGTCACGGGGGAGGTTTTGCTGGTGGCCATCGGCGCACTCCGCGCGCTCTTAGCGCGCTGCCGTCACTGTCCGGCACATTCTGCCGTGTGACACAACACACATTAGAAGCTCCGTCATCTTTTTTCAACACCTGTCGAAAAAAAATCTCAGGGCCCGTCTTGCACTTGTGGGCCGGGTCACAATCGCGTATTATCTACAGTCATAGAAAAACAATGTTTCGAAGTCGAACCGGAGGATCCATGCGAACTTCAGTACTGCAAACGGCCGTCCGCCACGCGTTGGCGTCCCCTGACGAAATCCATGAAGCTCAGTCGCTGTTGAGTGCTAACGGCCTGCTGGGACCGGAGAAGCGAATCGCTTATCTCGGCCTTCTGGATCCGTCGCGGGGGCAGGAAGCGGAGGACCGTCGGTTCCGCGCGTTCATCCATGACGTGTCGGGTGCTGCGCCGACGGACGCGGTTGTTTCCGTTTCCACGGGGACGCTGATCTCCGCCCTGGAGCTCGACACAACAGTCACCGGAGAGCTTCCCGTACTGGAGGAGGAGTTCGAAATTGTCGAGCAGCTCCTGGCCGAGGACGAACGGTGGCTCAAGTCCTTGGCCGCCCGGAACCTGGATGTCAGCAAGGTCCGCGTCGCCCCGCTGTCCGCCGGTGTTTATGAGTACCCGGAGGAGAGGGGCCGGCGCATCCTCCGAGGGCTTGCCTTCGTGCAGGATTTTCCCGAGGACAGCGCGTGGGCGCACCCGGTCGATGGCCTGGTTGGATACGTCGACGTCGTTAGCAAAGCCGTGACCCGGGTGATCGACACCGGCATCTTCCCTGTGCCGGCTGAACACGGCAACTACACCGATCCGGAGCTGACCGGCCCGCTGCGGACCACCCAGAAGCCCATCAGCATCACCCAGCCGGACGGGCCCAGCTTCACCGTCTCCGGAGGAAACCATGTGGAGTGGGAGAAGTGGAGTCTCGACGTCGGCTTCGACGCCCGCGAAGGCATCGTGCTGCACAATATCGCCTTCCGTGACGGCGAACGGCTCCGGCCCATCATCAACAGGGCTTCCATCGCCGAGATGGTGGTTCCTTACGGTGATCCGTCGCCGATCCGGTCCTGGCAGAACTACTTCGACACCGGCGAATACCTGGTGGGCCAGTACGCCAACTCGCTCGAACTGGGTTGCGACTGCCTCGGCGACATTACCTACCTCAGCCCGGTGGTCAGCGACGCGTTCGGCAATCCGCGGGAGATCCGCAACGGCATCTGCATGCACGAAGAGGACTGGGGCATCCTGTCCAAGCATTCAGATATGTACACGGGCATCAACTACACGCGCCGCAACCGCCGCCTGGTGATTTCCTTCTTCACCACGATCGGCAACTACGACTACGGCTTCTACTGGTACCTCTACCTCGACGGCACCATCGAATTCGAGGCCAAGGCCACCGGCGTCGTCTTCACCTCCGCCTTCCCCGACGGCGGATCGGACAACATTTCGCAGCTCGCTCCGGGCCTGGGCGCGCCGTTCCACCAGCATATCTTCAGCGCCCGGCTGGACATGGCCATCGATGGGTTCACCAACAGGGTCGAGGAAGAGGACGTCTTGCGGCAGGCCATGGGGGTTGGAAACCCCCGCGGCAACGCCTTCTCCCGCACGCGCAGGGTCCTCACCCGGGAATCAGAAGCCGTCCGCGAGGCCGATGCCGCCAATGGCCGCACCTGGATCATCTCCAACCCGGAGTCCCGGAACCGGCTCGGCGAACCCGTCGGATACAAGCTGCACTCCCAGAACCAGCCCACGCTGCTGGCCGACCCGGACTCGTCCATCGCACGCCGCGCCGCGTTCGCCACCAAGGACCTCTGGGTCACCCGCTACGCAGAAGAGGAGCGCTACCCCACCGGCGACTTCGTCAACCAGCACAGCGGGGGAGCCGGCCTGCCGGCCTACATCGCCCAGGACCGCGACATTGACGGCCAGGACATCGTGGTGTGGCACACCTTCGGGCTGACCCACTTCCCCCGGGTGGAGGACTGGCCCATGATGCCGGTGGACACCGTCGGCTTCAAGCTCCGCCCGGAGGGCTTCTTCGACCGCAGCCCCGTCCTGGACGTGCCCGCCAGCTCGCAGCCGTCCTCCGGCTGCCATGGCGATGGCGACGCCGGCGGACACTGCCATAGCTAAACGCCTTCGCGTCAGGAATCACGAAATGACCACGACGGCGGGACGGGTCCGGTCAGCCGGACCCGTCCTGCACCCGCGAATCTGCGCAGCCCTTACGGCCGTGTCCTGCCTCGTGCACCTGTGGCTTGCGGCCTCGGGACACCACGACGCCTGGCTCGGCGCTCTCATGATTGCTCTGGCCGCCGTCTGTGTCCCCTGTACGGTGCACATCTGGCGTCACAGCAGAAGGGGAGCCCTTCATCAGGTCACCATTTCGGCCCTGGTGATGGTGTTCCTGCATACCGTCTTGCTACTCGGATCGGGCGGCGCCGGTCACGCCCACGGCGGGGGACCGGCGTCGAAGGTTGTGGACACCTCCGGCGCTGCTGAACTCTTGCTGGTCATCGGGCTGGAACTCACGACGGCGTTGCTCGCCGCGACGCTCGTTGCCCGGCTGAGGACTCGCGTCCTGACCGAGGGCGAATGTTAGGTGCCGGCAGGCGCGACTTCCGTCCGCAAGAAGTCGTCCGAACGCCCGGCTCCGTCAGTTGGCGTCGTGCGTTTCGTCCAAGCATCCGAGAAGAAACCGAAAAGCGCGCAGCAGTTCTGGTCGTGACCGGGTCCGCGGGGCGCGCCGGCGTTGTGGTTCAGGCGATGGCCGCGGCGGGCGGGGTTCCGAGATCGCGCCGCAGCTGCGGTGAGGCCTCCAACCTGTCCTGGGCAGACCGCAGCGCCGCCACCGCGGTTTCGAGCTGCTCCGGCGGCAGGGTGAACGGCACCCGAAGATGGTGCTCGAACGCGCCGCCGGTGCCGAAACGGGGTCCTGCCGCGAGCCGGATGCCGAAGTCCGGGGCCACCACGGCGAGTGCGGTGCTGATCGGGGCCGGCAGCCTGCACCATACGGACAAGCCGCCATCGGGCCGTTCGGCCTCCCAGCCCGGCAACCGTTCGGCGATGAGGTCCAGCAGTGCATCCCGGTTCTCCCGCAGCGAGGCCAGCCGCGCCGGGAGCGGTTCGGCGAGCGCGTTGACAAGGTGGGCCGCGGCGAGCTGTTCCACCACCGGACCGCCGAGATCCATGGTGGTGCGGGCGGCGGCGAAGCGCTGGATCAGGGATTCCTCGGCCCGGATCCAGCCGGTCCGCAGCCCGGCCCAGTGCGACTTGCTGAGCGAACCGATGGAGACCACGGCGGGGCTGAACGCGGCCAGCGGCGTGGACACGGCGCCGTCGAGGTTCAGCTCCCGCAGTGTCTCGTCGACAACGAGGACGGTGCCCGCTGAGGCCGCGGCCCGGACCAGGCGGCGCCGCTGGGAGTCGGGCATCAACCGCCCGGTGGGATTGTGGAAGTCCGGAACCACATACGCCATTGCGGGCCGCTGCTGCATCAGCGCGGTCTCGATCGCCTCCAGGTCCCAGCCCGGACGGGCACCGGAGCGGGTCTCCGCGTGGGCGGCGGGCATGGCCACCGGCACCAGCCGGCAGCCGGCGGCCCGGATGGCGTCGATCGCATTGGGGTAGCTGGGGTGCTCCACCAGGACCTTGTCGGACCGGCCGGCCAGTGTGCGCAGCACGATGTTCAGGGCGTGCTGCGCACCGGAGGTCACCAGTACCTGCCGCGCCGTGGTGGGTACCCCGGCCGCCGAATAGTGGCCCGCGATGGCCTCCCTCAGCGCGTGCACACCGAGTGCGTCGTAGCCGAAGCCGGGCAGCATTGCCGGAAGTTCGGTCAGGGCGGAGGCGAATGCCCGGTGCACCACCTCTCCGCTGGCCGGCAGAGAGGCGTAGGCAAGGTCGAGAATTCCGTCCGGAACGGCCAGGCCGGGAGCGCCGCTGAGGTTCGCACGGACGCCGCCGCCGCGGCTGCCGCGCGGACCGGCCTGCGGGATGCACGTCCGGCCGCGGCTGCCCTGGCCGCTGCTGAGGAAGCCCTGTTCGCGGAGCAGGGAGTAGGCGGCGGTGACGGTCGTCCGGCTGACACCGAGCGTCGCGGCCAGGGCCCGTTCGCTGGGCAGCGCAACCTCGAGCGGCACGCGGCCGTCGAGGACGAGAAGGCGGACGACGTCGGCGAGCTCCCGGTAGGCCGGGGCGGCACCGAGGTTCCACGCACCGAGCAGTCGGGACAACGCACTGGGACTTAAAGATCCGGACATGTGGCCAGTATTTCAAACTGGCTCTGGAATGCAAGGCCAGTTGTCGGGGAGGATGGGGACCATGATGACCCGCAGGCTCCTTCAGCTCCTAATCGGACTCGCCATGTACGGCATGTCGCTGGCCATGTTCATCCGCGCCGGCCTCGGTCTGGACCCGTGGGACGTGTTCCATCAGGGGCTCGCGGTCAAGACCGGCCTGAGCATCGGCACCGTCGTGGTGATCGTCAGCTTCCTAGTGTTGCTGCTCTGGATCCCGCTGCGGCAGTGGCCGGGGATCGGCACGCTGTGCAATGCCGTGCTGGTGGGCGTCTTCGCCGACGTCGGGCTGGCGCTGATCCCTGAGTTCTCCCACCCCGGCGGGCAGGCCGGCATGCTCGCGGGGGCCATTGTGCTCAACGGAATCGCCTCCGCCTGCTACATCGGTGCCCGGCTGGGACCCGGTGCCCGCGACGGGCTGATGACCGGACTCGCGCAGCGTACCGGCTGGTCCGTGCGGACGTCCCGGACGGGCATTGAAATTGTGGTGCTGGCCGCGGGCTGGGTGCTCGGCGGCTCCATTGGTATCGGGACCGTGCTCTACGCCGTGGCGATCGGCCCGCTGGTGCAGCTCCTGCTGCAGCGGTTCACCGTTCCGGAGCTGACGAAGCCGGAGCTGCCGGTGGCGGCGCCCGATCCGGCCGTCACCGCGCCCTAGGTTCAGTCCGGCAGCGGCTGGCACCCCGGGCAGTAGTAGATGTCCCGCTCCTGGGTGCCCGGAGCCTTGGCGAGGACTCCGCGCCGCACCGGCGTTCCGCACTTCAGGCACGGCTGGTGTTCGCGGCGGTAGACCCAGTAGCCGGGCAGCCCCGAAGTGCGGCCCACGGCCACGCCTCTCGGACCCAGGACAGTGGTCCGGCGCCCTGCCCCCAGGTTGGCTTCCAGCAGCAACTTGGCGTCCGTGATTATGGCCGCCACGTCCGGCACGGCCGAGACGGGTGCCGCCGGATGCACGCCGGAGAGGAAGCAGGCTTCGCAGCGGTAGATGTTGCCGATCCCCGCGAGGTTCCGCTGGTCAAGCAGGGCGACGCCGATCGGGACCTCCGGAGCGGCACGGATCCGCCGCTCCGCCTCGGCCGGTTCCCAGTCAGGCCCCAGCAGATCCGGGCCCAGGTGCCCGACGATGGAGTCCTCCTCCGAGGTGCGGACCACTTCGAGGATGCCGAGCGAGAACCCGACGGCGTCTGCCGCGGCGGTGCGCAGCACGCAGCGGGCGGTGAAGCCGGGCTTCCGCCAGCGGCCGCCCGGAGGGTAAACCTGCCAGGCGCCTTCCATCTTGAGGTGGGAATGGATGGTCAGCCGGTCCGGTTCCGCCGGGACGCCATCACGGGGCCGTGCCGGGCCCTCCAGCCGCATCAGCAGGTGTTTGCCCCGCGGGACCACTTCGGTCACCGTCCAGCCGCCCAGTTGGAGCGTCGCGAACCGCGGGACGCGGAAGTCGGAGGAGATGAGCTGCTGGCCCGCGAGTGCGGCATGGAGCTGGGCGGCCGCGCGGAAGACCGAATCGCCCTCAGGCACGGATCCTCAGTCCCTTGGGCGTGGAGTAGGCCCCGGCGTGGGCCAGGGCTGCGGCGACGGGCGTGTCGAGAATGCCGTGGCCGTTGACCTTCTCCATGATCAGTTTGTCCACCGCGCCCCTGGTGACCACGCTGACCAACGCCGCGCCGGCCGCCGCAAGGACCCCGGAATCCTGGCTGAAGGCCAGCAGGGTCTTGCCGCCGCGCTCCACGTAGAGGACCAGGGCGCCGTCGACCAGTACGACCAGGGCGCCGGCCTTCCGGCCCGGACGGTGGCCCGTTCCCGCTTCGACGTTCAGTGCGGGCCAGGGCAGGGCTGCGCCATAGGGGTTGGCGGGGTCCGTCGCGGCGAGGGCCAGGGCCACCGGTTCAGGTTTGTGCAGCTCCGTGTCGTCGGCGTAGGAGCGCAGCCGGTCCACCGTCGCGGGAACGGCAAACTGTGCCGCGCCCAGGTGCTCGATGAAGTAACCGCGCCGGCACCGGCCGGCTTCCTCCAGCCGGGCGAGGACCTTGTACATCAGCCCGAAACCGCCCAGGATGTTTTCCGCCATGACCGAGCCCCGGGTGACCACGCCATACCGGTCCAGCAGCAGCTCGGCGGTGGCCCGGGCGTGGATGGTGGCATCCAGTTCCGGGGCCGGGGCCGGGAGCGCGGACCAGCGGCCTGCGGCCAGCGGGGGAGTGGGTGAAACGCCAGTGACGGAGCCGTACCGCCCGCCGGTCAGCCCGGGGGATCCGAGCAACCCGGTGCCGTGGGCGCGGCCCAGCCGGCTCAACCTCGGGGCCCGGGCCCGGGGCGCGCGGGCGACCTGCCGGTGCGCGGTGTGGCCGCCGGCAATCATGGCCCGGACCGGGGCGAAGGTGTCTCCCGTGATCCGGCCGGCCCAGGCAAGGTCCCAGAGCGCGGAGACGACATCCTGGTCGCTGAGCACCGAATCCATGCCGCCGGCGACTTCTGTCAGCTGCCGGAAGAAGTAGCCGCCGCCGTTGTTGCGCAGGTGGTCCAGCAGCCGCTGCTGGGAGTCGCCGGGCGCGAAGTCGATGGCCGGGTTCAGGGTCAGTTCCGCTGAATCGGCCAGATGCAGGCTGATCCAGCCGTCGTTGCCGGGGAGCGCACCGGCGCCGGACCAGAGCACTTCGCCGGCAGCCATGAGCTCATCGAGCATGGCCGGCCGGTAGTCGGACACCCGGCTGGCAAGGACCAGGGGTTCCCAGGCGGACGCCGGGATGGGCACCCCGGACAGCTGGTCGACGGCCGTGATGATCCCGTCCAGCCCGCGCAACGCCGACTGCCCGCGTTTGCCCGGGACACGGACGTTCTGCCAGGCCGGCAGGAAGCGGCCATAGGCGGCGGCATCCACGGGCTCGACCTCGGCGCGCAGCGCGGCCAGCGAGCGGCGGCGGAGCTTGCGCAGGACGTCGGCATCGCACCATTCACTGACTCCGGCCAGCGCCGGGGCCAGCGGCACGGCGGTCCCGGCGCCGGAGGCCGAGGCGCCGACTTCGGCTTCCGGAGCCGGTGCCGGCGGGGGCGCGGCATGCGGGCGGAACTCGCCCTCCACCACCCGGCCGTCCGCGGCGAGCCGCTTCAGCGCGGTGCCGACGACGGCGACGCCGAGTCCCAGCCGGGCGGCCGCCTCGGCGGAGGTGAACGGCCCGTGCGTGCGGGCGTAGCGCGAGACGAGGTCACCGAGCGGATCGGCGACCGGCTCGATGAAGGCCAGGGGCACCCCCATCGGCAGCGGCACACCGAGGGCGTCGCGCAGGCGGGCGGCGTCCTCCACCGCGGCGTAGCGCTCGGCGCCGCCGATGTTGACTTTGATGGCGCGGTTGGCGCGCTGGAGCGCCACCAGGTGTGCGGCGGCATCGGCGACCGGGGCCGTGGCCTCGACCGCGGGTTCGGCGACCGCCGCCTCGACAACCTCAACCCCCGGGCCCGGCTCGGCCGGTTCAAGCCGGGCGGCGACGTCCTCCGGGGTCAGCGGGCCGAGCAGGCGGAGCAGGTCCGCGACGCCTTCGAGCCCGCGGACCTTCCGGTCCGGAGCAAGCCGCTGCAGCTCCAGCTCGGTGGCGTCAATGACCTTGGCATCGAGCAGCTCGCGCAGCTCGACCCGGCCGAGGAGTTCGTTCAGCAGGGTCGAATCGAGCGCCAGCGCGGCGGCCCGGCGCTCGGCCAGCGGGGAATCGCCCTCATAGAGGAACTGCGCGACGTAGCCAAAGAGCAGGGATTTGGCGAAGGGCGAGGGCTGCTGGGTGGTGGTCTGCAGGATCCGGAGCTCGCGCCGCTCAATGGATGCCGCGATGTCTTTCAGTGCCGGAAGGTCGTAGACATCCTGTAGGCATTCGCGGACCGTCTCGAGCACTATCGGGAACGTGGGGTACTTCCGGGCGACGTCCAGCAGCTGTGCGGAGCGCTGGCGCTGCTGCCACAGCGGCTGCCGTTTGCCCGGATTCTGCCGGGGCAGCAGCAGGGCCCGGGCGGCGCACTCACGGAAGCGGGAGGCAAACAGGGCGCTGCCGCCCACCTCCGAGGTCACGATCTGTTCGAGTTCCTCCGGATCGAACAGAAACAGCTCGGCCCCGGGCGGCTCGTCCTCCATCATCGGCACGCGCAGCACGATCCCGTCGTCGGCCGCCATTGCGGAGCCGTCCAGCCCGAAGCGCTGCTGCAGCCGCTGCCCGACGGCGAGGGCCCAGGGCGCGTGCACGGGCATGCCGAACGGGCTGTGCAGTACCACCCGCCAGTCGCCCAGCTCGTCGTGGAACCGCTCCACCACCAGGGTGGTGTCGCTGGGGACCACCTCGGTGGCCAGCTTCTGCTCCGCGAGGTACTGGATCAGGTTGTTGGCAGCGAAATCGTCCAGGCCGCTGGCCTTGCAGCGTTCCATTGCCGGTCCGACGTCGGACGCGGACAGCTCGCGCACGAACGCGCCCAGGGCGCGGCCGAGGTCCACGGGCCGGCCGAGGGAGTCGCCCTTCCAAAACGGGAGCTTCCCGGGCTGGCCGAAGGCGGGGGAGACCAGGACCCGGTCGTGGGTGATGTCCTCGATCTTCCAGCTGGTGGCACCCAGGGCGAACACGTCACCGACCCGGGATTCGTACACCATTTCCTCGTCGAGTTCGCCGACCCGCCGGCCGCCCTTCGCCGCTGCGGCGGCCGGGCTGGCCGCCCGGCCGTCCCCGCTCGCGGAGCCGGGGGATCCGGAGGAACCGGTCCCTTCCGTCTCGGTGCCGATGATGTAGACGCCGAAGAGCCCTCGGTCCGGAATGGTGCCGCCGGAGGTGACCGCCAGGCGCTGTGCGCCGGGGCGCCCTTCGATGGTGCCGGCGTTCCGGTCCCAGATGATCCGCGGACGCAGTTCGGCGAACTCGTCGGAAGGGTAGCGGCCGGCGAGCAGGTCCAGGGTGGCCTCGAACGCGGAGCGGGGGAGGGACGCGAACGGCGCCGACCGGCGCACCGTGGCGAACCATTCCTCCACGTCGATGGAACCCAGTGCCGTGGCCGCGACAGTCTGCTGGGCGAGGATGTCCAGCGGGTTCGCGGGGACGTAGAGCCGCTCGATCTTGCCGGCGAGCATCCGTTCCACTGTGATGGCGGTGTGCACCAGATCTGCGCGGTGCTTCGGGAACAGCACACCCTGGGAGATTTCGCCGACCTGGTGACCGGCGCGGCCCACGCGCTGCAGTCCGCTGGCCACGGACGGCGGGGATTCCACCTGCACCACGAGGTCCACGGCGCCCATATCGATACCGAGTTCCAGCGAGGACGTGGCCACGACACAGCGCAGCCGGCCGGATTTCAGGTCGTCCTCGATCAGGGCCCGCTGGTCCTTGGAAACCGAGCCGTGGTGGGCGCGGGCCAGGACCGGATCCGCGCCTGCCGTGCTGCCGGCCTGGGCCATCATGTGCGCCGGTGTCGCGGTGGACGCAGGCCGCGCCGACGGTGGCAGCGCGGGGGAGCCGCCGGCGGGTGTTCGCGCCGGCACGGACTCGATGTCGGGGGCCCCGGCGCCAAACTCGCCCCAGCCGCCGCCCGCCGCCATCAGTTGCCGCTCGGCATGGATCTCATTGAGCCGGGCGGTCAGGCGTTCGGCGAGCCGCCGCGAATTGGCAAACACGATCGTGGACTGGTTGGCCAGCACCAGGTCCACGATCTTCTCCTCCACGTGCGGCCAGATCGAGGCCTGCGGCTGCAGCCCGGACGCCGGACCCGAGTCGAACGCGCCGGCCGCGCCCTGCAGATCGGACATATCCTCCACAGGGACGGAGACTGTCAGGTCCCAGCTCTTCTTCGAGGGCGGGGCGACGATTTCCACCGGTGCGGAGCCGGCGAGGAACTGCGCCACCAGCTCCTTGGGCTTCACGGTGGCCGAGAGCCCGATCCGTTGGGCGGGTTTTGCGAGCAAGGCATCCAGGCGTTCCAGCGACACGGCCAGATGCGCGCCGCGTTTGGTGCCCGCGACGGCGTGGACCTCGTCGACGATGATGGTGTCGACCTCGCTCAGCGTCTCCCGCGCCTTGGACGTCAGCATGAGGAACAGCGATTCGGGCGTGGTGATCAGGATGTCCGGCGGGCTGTTCAGCAGCGAGCGGCGCTCCGACGCCGGGGTGTCACCGGAGCGGACGCCGACGGTGATCAGCGGCGCGGGCAGATCGAGGCGTTTGGCGGTCTGGGTGATTCCGATCAGCGGGGCGCGAAGGTTGCGTTCGACGTCGACGCCCAGCGCCTTGAGCGGCGAGATGTAGAGCACCCGGGTCTTGCGTTTGGGTGTCCTTCGCCGGGTGCCTTTCACGGCGTCCAGACCGGGCAGGCCCTCGGGCTCGGCGGGGGCTGAGACGAGCAGCCGGTCGAGCGCCCAGAGGAAGGCCGCGAGCGTTTTGCCGGAGCCCGTGGGGGCGACCACGAGGGCATGCGCGCCGGAGGAGATCGCGTTCCACGCACCGTCCTGGGCCGGGGTGGGCGCAGCGAAGGCACCCAGGAACCACTCCCGGGTCGGCCGGCTGAACCGGTCCATGGGGTCGGCCGCGAGTATCCCGCCGGCGAGCTCCTGCCGCTTCATTCCTCCATCATGCCTTAACCCGCCGACAGGAAATGGCGCGCCGTCCGGGAGCCAGGATCGCCGGGCAGCCGCCCGGCCGTCGGCGTGCGCAGGCAACCGGGGGCCGACACCGCCGGGGCGCGGTAGCGACAGCGCCGGGAGTTACTGGGCCTGGAAAACACCAATGGTGAGCAGCCTGGTGGCCGGGTCGCTGCAGGCGTCCCTGGGCTGGGCGATGAACAGCGAAGCGGTGTCTTCGGGAGGGTAGACCCGGAAACCGGCGGCCGGGGCCATCGTGCAGTCCGGGTGGTTGGCGGCCTGGCTGTAGCGCAGTGTGGCGGCCCCCGCCTGCCCGGGTGCGAGCAGGACGTCTGCGGCCGGAATGGATTCGTCGCGGGCCGCGGGGGCGCCGATCGGGGCGCCGTTGGCGTCGGCGGTGAGGGAGACGCCGGCAAAGCCCCGCAACAGGCATGGCTCGGTGCCGGAGTTCGTCAGGATCAGCTTCATGTAGATGCTGCCGGCCGCGCCGCCGCCGGTGGAATCGATCGAGGCCGTCAGGCCGGAGGCCTTGCACAATCCGGGGGCGGTGGTCGTGGGCTGCGCCGGAGCGGGGGCCGGGGAGATGGGGGCGGTGGCCGCGCCGGACGTGGCCGGCTGGCTCGCTGTGGTTGCGGGGGCGGGCGCCGCGGTGCTGGACGTCTGGGCCTGCGGCGTGCCGGTGCCGCAGCCGGCAAGGAAGAGCGCTGCCGCAGCTGCCACCGTCGTCGTGAATACCAGTCTGTTCGTGATTCGCTGAGCCGTCATGGCACCACCATCATTCCCGCCATGGCCTGAGTCAACGACGCCACGACGGTGGCGCCGGATTGATGCCCGGATTGTGATTTCCGGGCATCAATCCGGGTTAGCTACTCCTTGGGTGCGGAGTGGGGTCCGGAGCCCGGTGCCGAAGCGCGGACGGGGGCGGACGTGTTGCCCCGGCTCCGGGCCAGGGCCAGGCCGCCGAGGGCCAGGCCGCCAACGCCGGCGGCAAGTCCGGCCCAGCTCCGGGCCTGGGCGCCGTCGTCGCTCACGGCTGCGGCCTGGACGGGCGTCGCGGTGGTGTCCGCAGCGCTGGCGGCGTGGGCAGTGTGGCCATCAGCCGCGGCGGCGGTCACGGTGACGGACGGTGCCGGCGCCTTGAGCGAGTGCGGATCCTGCCCTTCGGCGGGGAGCTGCGACCAGTCGGTCTGGCCGGCCTCACAGTTCTGCAGCGTCGGGAAGTACAGGGTCTGGCCGGCGGCGTCGGGCAGTTTCACCGAAAGTACCAAGGCATCGCGGAGGGCGGGTTCCAAAGGTGCCTTGGCGGTGTAGACGATCTGGCTGGTCCGCTTGGTGATGGTGGTGCCGTCGGCGAGCTTCCTCGGCTCGGCCAGCTGTTCCGTGACCTTGGCGGCCGTCCAGTTCGGGTTGACCGTGGGCTGCGCATCGTTGAGTTCGGCGGGCAGGGTGATGGTCACTTTGGTAGTGCCGGACTCCTCGCAGCCGTGCGGGATGCCGAAGGTCAGCAGGGCGTACGTGTTGGCGGTGGTCTTGTCAGGGGTGACGCCGACGTGCGCCGAGGCGCCGGAGATGCCGGCGAGCATCAGGGCAGCGGTGCCGCCGGCGACAGCGGTGGCGGTGAGGGTGCGGCGCAGGACGGGGTTGGAGGAAATCTTCACAAGGGTTGCCTTTCAGGGGTGCGTCTGCCCGGGGCAGACGCTTAAGACGGGGGGCGACCGGGGCGGCAGTGCTGATGTTTTGGGCCCGATGGGGGCACCGCGGGGCCGCGGCCGGAAAGAATTAGGAAACTGCGACGGCGGCAGGCGGTCCGCGGCGGCAATCGCGCCGGAGGTTCCGCCACGGCAGCGGCGCGGACCCGCCCGGCCAGCCGGTGGCTGCCGGTACAACGACGGCGTCGGGCGTCACCGCAACGGGGAGCCGGAGCAGCGGCCGGAGCCAGGCCGCCAGGGACCACAGCGCCTGCTCGCCCTTGGCGAGCAGGGAAGCGCAGAGAAGCGTCGCCAGCGCGTGGCCGGCCAGCATCAGCAGGGAAAGTTCTGAATCCAGCCCCGACGCCGCGAGCTGGCTGTCAACGCCGGCCGGGAGCGGAACCGTTCCGAGGTGGTGCGGGGGGACGCCGCCGGCCGGTCCGGACGCGGCGCCGGCCAGTGCCGGGCTGCTGAAGGCGGTGAAGGCCTGATGCAGCACGAGTTGTCCGGCACCCAGCAGCCCCGCCATCGCGGGAAGGTTTAGCTTCAGCCGCGTCGCCGTGGTGGAAGCCAACCCGGTCAGGGCCAGCAGGGCGAGCAGGATGCCGGCGGACGGCAGCGCTCCGCCGGCAAGGGTGTGGGCCCCGGCCGCCAGCGACAGGACGGTGAATGCCACCATGGCTGAGCGCAGGGCGTGGAATGGTGCCCTGGCAGCGATGCGCATGGAACACTCCCTTCACCGGCGGCCATGGTTGCCCCCGCGGGGTCGTATTGGGTTGCGGGGCCGCTCCTGATCCTACCGGAGGGTTCTGCCGGGCGAAATGGGTCCCCGGGCGCGGGGGACTAGCTGGCACGCAGAAACACCCCGGTCCGAAGACCGGGGTGTTCTTGTCCGACTTGGGGTCAGATCACCGTATTAGCTGGCGGTGGCGCCGGCAGTGGCTGCCGCGCCGGCGAGCCGGAGCCAGGTGTCCACCACGGTGTCCGGGTTCAGCGAGACGGAGTCGACGCCTTCCTCGACCAGCCATTCGGCGAAGTCCGGGTGGTCGCTGGGCCCCTGGCCGCAGATGCCCACGTACTTGCCGCGCGCCTTGCAGGCCTTGATCGCCATGCTCAGGAGCTTCTTGACAGCAAGGTTTCGCTCGTCGAAGCTGCCGGCGACGATGGCGGAATCGCGGTCCAGGCCAAGGGTCAGCTGGGTCATGTCGTTAGAGCCGATGGAGAACCCGTCAAAGTAGTCCAGGAACTCATCGGCGAGCAGCGCGTTGGACGGCAGCTCGCACATCATGACGACCTCAAGGCCGTTTTCGCCGCGGCGCAGGCCGTTCTCTGCGAGCAGGCCGATAACGCCGCTGGCCTCGTCCAGGGTGCGCACGAACGGGATCATCAGCTTGACGTTGGTCAGGCCCATCTCGTTGCGGACGAAGGACAGGGCCTCGCACTCCAGGTCGAAGCAGTCCCGGAAGGACGGCTCCAGGTACCGCGAGGCGCCGCGGAAGCCGATCATCGGGTTCTCTTCGTGCGGCTCGTAGGCGGGCCCGCCGATGAGGTTGGCGTATTCGTTGGACTTGAAGTCGGACATCCGCACAATCACCGGCTCCGGCGCGAACGCCGCGGCGATCGTTGCCACGCCTTCGGCGAGGCGCTTGATGTAGTAGTCGCGCGGGCTGTCGTACGCGGCGATCCGCTCGCGGATTTCCGCCTTGACATCATCCGGCTGATCGTCCAGGTTCAGCAGCGCCTTGGGGTGGATGCCGATCTGGCGGTTGATGATGAATTCCAGCCGGGCCAGGCCAACCCCGTGGTTGGGCAGCTGCGCGAAGGTGAAGGCCTGCTCCGGGGTGCCGACGTTCATCATGACCTTGACCGGGGCCTCGGGCAGCTGGGTGATCTCGGTTTCCTCGACGCTGAAGTCGATGAGTCCCTCGTAGATGACGCCGGTTTCGCCGTCGGCGCAGGAGACGGTCACGTCCAGTCCGTCGGAGAGGACATCCGTGGCGGACCCGGTGCCGACGACGGCGGGAATCCCCAGTTCCCGGGCGATGATGGCCGCGTGGCAGGTGCGCCCGCCGCGGTTGGTGACGATGGCGGAGGCGCGCTTCATGATCGGTTCCCAGTCCGGGTCGGTCATGTCCGCGACGAGGACGTCGCCGGTCTTGAACGCGGCCATCTGGTCAATCGAGGTGAGGATGCGGACGCTGCCGGCCCCGATCCGCTGGCCGATGGCGCGGCCCTCGACGAGCACGCGGCCGGAGCCGTTGAGGCGGAAACGGCTCAGGCTGCCCGAGGTCCTGCGGGACTGCACGGTCTCGGGGCGCGCCTGCAGAATGTACAGGCCGCCGTCGATCCCGTCCTTGCCCCATTCGATGTCCATCGGGCGTCCGTAGTGGTTCTCGATGGCGACGGCGTGGCGGGCGAGCTGCTCGACGTCGTCGTCGGTGAGGCTGAAGCGGTTCCGCAAGGAGGCCTCAACCGGGACGAAGTCAATGGTGTGGCCGATTTCGCGGTTGCTCGTGTAGGTCATCTGGAGCGCCTTCTCGCCCAGCCCGCGCTTGAGGATGGCGGGGCGGCCGGCCTCCAGGGCGGGCTTGTAGACGTAGAACTCATCCGGGTTAACGGCACCCTGGACCACGGCCTCGCCGAGGCCGTAGGAGGAGGTAACGAAGACGGCGTCCTGGAACCCGGATTCGGTGTCCATGGTGAACATGACGCCGGAGGCGCCGACGTCCGAACGGACCATGCGCTGGATGCCGGCCGAGAGTGCCACCTCAGCGTGCTCGAACTTGTGGTGCACCCGGTAAGCGATGGCGCGGTCGTTGTAGAGGGACGCGAAGACATCCTTGATGGCGACGAGGATGTTCTCAATGCCGCGGACGTTCAGGAAGGTTTCCTGCTGTCCGGCGAAGGAAGCATCGGGAAGATCTTCCGCCGTCGCGCTGGAGCGCACAGCCCAGGAGAGGTCCTCGGAGCCGCCGTGCTTTTCCACCAGCTTCTGGTACGCGGCGCGGATCTGCGCTTCAAAGTCCGGCAGGAAGGGAGTCTCGCGCATCAGCGTGCGGATCTCCTGGCCCGCTGCGGCGAGGGCCGTCACGTCATCGGTGTCCAGGCCGATCAGCCGGTCGGCAATTTTCTGGTCCAGGCCCGAATCGGCCAGGAAGCTGCGGTAGGCGTCTGCTGTTGTGGCGAAGCCGTCCGGAACCCGGACGCCGGCAGAAGTCAGATTCTGCACCATCTCGCCGAGGGAGGCGTTCTTACCGCCCACCCGGTCCAGATCCTTGAGGCCGAGTTCTGAGAACCACAGGATGTCTGTCGTCATGGTTGCTGCTCCTTTGCAGATGGTGGCAGGCCAAAATGGCCGCCCCGCGTGTGGTGGTCACCGGTTATTGGGCACAAGTCCTGTCCACAGTGACAGGTCCGGGCCGGTGTTTCCAACCTGATGTGTCCCACACAACATTTGTTAACCGGTGACTTAGTGCTTGAGGTTCATCTTTTGGAGGATGGTGGCGGCCATTTCCTCCACCGAGACGCTGGCCGAATTGAGGTACGGGATCCCGTGCGACACGTACAGCCGCTCGGCGCTGCGCAGCTCGAAGCCGCACTGCCGCAGCGAGGCATAGGGCGAGCCGCGGCGGCGTTCGGTGCGGACCTGGCTCAGGCGCAGCGGATTGGTGGTGAGGCCGAAACACTTCGACACGAACGGCCGCAGCGGCCGGGGGAGTCCTTCGCGTTCAAAGTCCTCGTCCACCAGCGGGAAGTTGGCGGCGAAGATGCCGTGCTGCAGCGCCAGGTACATGGTGGTGGGCGTCTTGCCGCAGCGGGACGGGGCCACCAGGATGACCTGGGCCTTTTCGAGCGCGCGCAGGCTCTGGCCGTCGTCGTGCTCCATGGCGTATTCGACGGCGGCCATCCGCGATTGGTAGCGGGCGGCGTTGCCCAGGCCATGGGCCCGGCCCGGTTCCCCGCTGGCCGGTGTGCCCAGGGCGCTCTCCAGCACGCCGACATGGGTTCCGATGAGATCCACGATGATCCCCTTGCAGGTGGCCAGCGTCTGGCGGATATCGCTCCCGACGGCGGTGGAGAAGACGACCGGCCGCAGCCCGTTGGCCGCCAGGTTGTCGATCACCTTTACGACGGCCCGGGCCTGTTCGATGGTGGTGATGAAGGGGACTGTAATGCGGTCAAAATCGTTCGCGGGGAACTGCGTCAGCAAGGTGTTGCCGAGCGTTTCTGCGGTGATGCCCGTACTGTCCGAAAGGAAGTAGACCGGGCGGGGAGCGTCATTGGTCATGATCGCATTGTGCACCAGTACGCGCCGCCCGTCCTTTCGTGACGCACTTGACGCGCCGCCGCACCGGACTGCCGGCCGGGAGTAGGCTGTGTCCCACGTCACCAAAGGAGCCCGCATGAGCTACAAATACCGGACCGTCAGAGTCCGCGGTACGGACCTGGTCGGAACCATTGCCCGCCGGCATGGGGGTGCGCCCGAAATCTACGAAACCTCGAAGGACCCGAGCACCTCCGTGGTTCCCGTGTTCTTTCCGGAGACCGGAGAAGTCCGCTTCTTCGACCGGTCGGTGCTGGAGGACGTGGTGAGCCCGGCCGGCTGAAGAACCTCTGCGGGCACAACCAGGCAGGTCCGGGTCCGATCAACCACAGGAAAACCAAATTTTCAAGTCAAATGGCGCCTATTGCCCGCCTGGGATTCGCCGTTTACTCTTGCGTTGGGATCTGGCCCGGGCATCTTTCTGGGGAGAGACCAATTCGGTGTTCCGATCGAGCCGGATTCCGTAAAGGCTGGCTCCATGGTCTCAAAACGATGGAGCCAGCTTGCAGGACTATTCAGCCGGATCGACACCCTGAGCCGGGGGATGCCCTGGGACGTAGAAAACCGCACTCTGCCATTTAGTTAGCCTTATCCAAGGGAATCACTTTCCTTCTTCATGAAGTAGTCCACGCCGGTGTATCCCCCGTCCGCGACGATGGACGCCCCGTTGACGAACGATGCGTCGGCACCGAGAAGAAATGCCACAAGTTTGGCTATGTCATCGGGCGTCCCATTGCGGCCCAGCGGAGTAAGGCTTGCCGCTTCGTAGGATTCTTCGGTAATGCCGTTGTCGATCCAGCCGGGAGTAACGGCATTGACTCGAACTCCTCGGGGGCCAAGGACGTTGGCGAGACTTCGGGTGACAGAAAGAAGAGCCGCTTTGCTGGCCGAGTAGGCGATGCTCCTGAAGGAGCAGATAAACGCATCCGTGCTGGCTATGTTCACGATGCTCCCGCCGGGGCCCATATGGAGGCCGATTTCCTGGGAAAGGATGAGGGGCGCGGTGACATTTACCTCGAAGGCCCGATCCCACGCATCAAGCGAAAATTTCCCAAAAGCCTCCTTTTCGAGGACGCCGGCATTGTTGACGAGAGCATCGAACGAAAATTCACTCCGGATCTGGCGAGCGAAGTCCAACGATCCGGATCTGTTGTTCATGTCGAGCTGGCGTATTTCCACCCCATGCTTGCGACTCGACTCCCTGGCCTCTTCGAGGCCCGTGTTGTAGGTCGCAACTACAGTCCAGCCGCTTTCTGCGAGATGTTCGGCGATGGAGCGGCCAATGCCGGGCGCCCATGTAAGAGCCGCATGAACATCCGAAAACTAGGGCCACAACCAGGAGCGGAGGGCGCTGCCTGACTGTCTCAGGCGGGGAAAGAGGGCCCGAATTTGGCTGGGCGTAGGGTGGAAGTTAGACGAAAGGAACACTTCATGAAGAAAATCCTCATGGTCCTGACCAGCGTTTCCGAGATCGGCGATACCGGAGAGAAGACCGGCTACAACGTGGCCGAAGCTGCACATCCCTGGAAGGTCTTCAAGGATTCCGGGCATTTCGTCGACTTCGCGTCCATCCAGGGCGGCCAGCCCCCGCGCGACGAGGTGGACCCAGAAGATCCCATCCAGGTTGCCTTCACGGAGGACGAGACCACGCGCGCCGGTCTCTACAACACTGCCCGCGTCGACGTCGTTGATCCCGGCCAGTACGACGCCGTCTTCCTCGTGGGCGGCCACGGCACCATGTGGGACTTCCCGGACAGCGAAGGCTTGCAGAATCTGGTGGCCAGCGTCTACAACGCCGGCGGTTTGGTGGGCGCGGTCTGCCACGGGCCGGCCGGCCTGCTGAACGTGGAATTGGAGAACGGGTTCCGCCTCGTCGAGGGCCGGAAGGTGGCCGCCTTCACCAACGACGAGGAAGTTGCCGCCGGGAAGGACAAGGTCATCCCGTTCTTCCTGGCAGACCGACTTGAGGAACAAGGCGCCACCCACGTCTCCGCTGATGTCTTTGAGGAGAAGGTCGTCGTTGACGACCGGCTGGTGACCGGCCAGAACCCGGCCTCAGCCGCCGGCGTGGCGAAGGAGATGGAAAAGCTCTTCGCAGAGGTCATCCACCAGGAAAAAGCCGAGGAACAGCACGAGACGGAGGCTCTGCGCGCCGAGAAGGACGCCGGGAAAAACGCCAAGAAGGCTGCGGCAGAAGCGGAGCACTAACACCAGCCACACTGTCCACTCACCGAGGGGTGCACCGCTGCGTTACTGCGTGACGAATTCCTGGGCAAAGCAAAACCCCCGCTTCCCTTGTTTATACGGGAAGCGGGGGTCTTGCTACTTGGCGGTGACGGTGGGATTTGAACCCACGTTGGCTTTCACCAAACAACATTTCGAGTGTTGCACCTTCGGCCGCTCGGACACGTCACCAACCTGAATAGGGTACCGGAGCAAAGCGCTGATCCACAAAACGGGCCCAGACCCGGGCCCAAAACGGTGCGAAAGAGGCCGCGAGCGCCGCCCGGCAGGACCGTGACCGGCGGCGCGCCCGGACCGGCGGCCCTTCCGCGCGACTGGGCAGGGGGACTAGATTCGTCAGCAAGATGACTAAACCGGACAAGCAGCCAGCACAGCACACCACAGCCACCGCATATTGGACCGTCGGCCCCGAGAAAGGGGAGCTCCGGCGCGAGGGCCTGGCAGCCCCCGGCCCGGGCGAGGCGCTCGTTCGCACCTTGTTCTCCGGGATCAGCAAAGGCACTGAACTCGTCGTGCACAACGCCCGCGTGCCGGAATGTGTGGCCGAGGAAATGGCAGCCCCGAACCAGGAAGGCTCCTTTCCGTCTCCGGTGAAATTCGGCTACCTCTCCGTCGGCGTCGTCGAGGAGGGCCCGGCCGACTGGCTGGGCAGGACGGTGTTCTGCCTGTACCCGCACCAGGACCGCTACGTCGTCCCGGTGGAGTTGCTCACGGTGGTTCCGGACGACGTTCCTGCCCGCCGCGCTGTGCTGACCGGCACGGTCGAGACCGCCATCAACGGGATCTGGGAGGCCGGGCCCCGGCTCGGTGACCGTGTCGCCGTGATCGGCGCCGGCCTGGTCGGGGGCATGGTGGCCAAGCTCCTGGGCTCCTTCCCGCTCGGGCGGCTGCAGCTGGTGGACGTCGACCCGGCCAAACGGGCGTTCGCCGAAGCGCTCGGCGTGGAGTTCAGCCACCCGGATGACGCGCTGGCTGACTGCGACATCGTGATCCACTGCTCCGCCTCGGAGGAGGGCCTCGAGCGTGCCCTGCAGCTCGCGGGCGACGACGGGGACGTCATCGAGATGTCCTGGTACGCCGACCGCAAAGTCACCGTCCCGCTGGGGGAGGACTTCCACGCCCGCAGGCTGTCCATCCGCGCGAGCCAGGTCGGTGTGGTGGCCCGTGCGCGGCGCCACCGCCGCACCAACGCCGACCGGCTCCGGCTCGCCGTTTCGCTGCTGAGCGATCCCGGGTTCGATGTGTTCCTCACCGGCTCGTCCATCCTCGACGAGTTGCCCGAGGTCGTCCAGCAGCTCTCCGACGGCACCCTTGGTGCTCTCTGCCACGTCATTCAATACCCGGACAGCGACCACCCTGCCACCGCATCAACCACAACAGAAGCCACGAGGTAATCCGTGTTCAGTCTGACCGTCCGCCGCAACTTCATGATCGCCCACAGCCTCCCGCGCCCCGTCTTCGGCCCCGCCCAGGGCATGCACGGCGCCACTTTCGTCACGGAAGTGACCTTCCGCCGCCGGACCCTGAACGACGACTCGATCGTGCTGGACATCGGCGAGGCCGGCGAGGTGCTGGAT
The DNA here is from genome assembly GCF_031456935.1 of Arthrobacter ginsengisoli. Taxonomy (NCBI): domain Bacteria; kingdom Bacillati; phylum Actinomycetota; class Actinomycetes; order Micrococcales; family Micrococcaceae; genus Arthrobacter; species Arthrobacter ginsengisoli. The sequence continues at coordinate 43,702 of NZ_JAVDVQ010000013.1, forward strand.
TCGATCCTCGAGGGCATGAACTTCAAGAACCTCGACGAGCACCCGGACTTCGCAGGCAGGCTCAGCACCACCGAGGCCCTGGCCCAGTACGTCGCCGACGCCGTCGCGGCCAGAATCCGCACGGGTACTGATGGGCGCGAGCTGGCCGGCCTGGAGGTCACGCTGCGCGAAACCCCCGACGCCTGGGCCAGCTACGCGCTCGACTTTGAGGCCAGCTAGGGCTTTGGTGCCGGCCAGGGACACAGTGCCCGCCTTGAACTGGATGCAGCCGGACGGTCTCCGACTCCGACTCCGGCTCGTCGTGCCCGGCAACGTGCGCCACAACTCGGGCGGCAATGTCTACAACGCCGCCCTCACCCGGGAGCTCGCCGTCCTGGGAGTGGAGGTGGACACCTGCCCGCTCGACGGCGGCTGGCCGGTGGGCAGCGCCGCGGACCGGCGGCGGCTGGGCACCCTCCTGGGCGCCGACGCCGCGACCGGGGATGGCGCCACCGGGGATGACGCCGGCGACGACGGCCAGGGCGCCCGCCGCCGCATGGTCACCCTTGTCGACGGTCTCCTCGCCTGCGGGGCGCCGGACGAGTTGGCAGCGGCGGCTGCCGCCGGCCGGCCCGTCTGGATCCTGCTCCACATGCCGCTGGACGACACTGGACAGCACGAAACCGGCCTGGAACGCCGGGCCCTGCGGGCTGCGGCCGGGGTGATCTGCACCAGCGGCTCTGCTGCGGCCGTGATCCGGAACCGGCACGGGATGGACGGCGTCCGGGTTGCCCTGCCCGGCACGGACACCGCCGCACTGGCATCCGGTTCCGTGCCTCCGCACTTCCTTGCCGTGGCCGCCCTGCTGCCAAACAAGGACCAGTCGCTGCTCCTCGCGGCCCTGTCGGCCCTGTTGGATCTGCCGTGGACCGCGTCACTGATCGGCTCGGACACGGCGGATCCGGGTTATGCCGCGCTGGTCCGGGACATGGTGCAGCACCTGGGACTACAGGACCGCATCCGGATTCCGGGGGAGCTGCGAGGCGCGGCGCTGGACGCGGAATGGGCCGCAGCCGACCTCAGCCTGCTCATCTCGCAGGCCGAGACTTTTGGGCTGGTGGTCACCGAGTCGATTGCGCGCGGCGTGCCCGTGATCGTCCGGGCCGGCACCGGCGCCGTCGAAGCGCTGTCTGCCGGCGCGCCCGCGCCGACGCCCCCGGGAGCTACAGTCCCGAAAGCAACGGGCGGGCCGGCCGCCCTGCCGGGAACCGCCGTCGCCCTCGACGTGGACCCGGCTCCGCTCGCAGTGGCGCTGCGACGCTGGCTGGCCGACCCCGCGGTTCGCACGCACTGGCGGGCCGCTGCCCTTGATGCCCGGGACCGGCTTCCCGGCTGGGACGCCACAGCCCGGACCGTGCTGGAAGCCTTGGATCCGGAGCACCCGGCGGGCCCGCCGTCGGCCGCCCTGCAGGAAAAGCCCGCCGCGGAAGATTCCCCTGCCGCACCAGCTGGTGGACAATGACCCCATGACGCCCGAGCCACTGACCGCGCAGCCCCGGACGGCGAATATGCCGCCGGCCCTGACCCTCACCCCGGAGCGGCTCCGCGCCTGGGCCTGGCACAAACAGGGCCTGGACGGTTCGCTGGCCGGCTGCACCTCGGAGCAGGTCTTCGCCCAGGCGGGCTGGGCGCGCTCCGTTGGCGGCGCCAACCCTTACCTCACGCTCTTCGCCCGCGCCGGCATCCGCCGCGAACAAGTCGACGCCGACGTCCTGTCACACCGGATCCTCGAACTCCCGACGGCGCGCGGCTGTACTTACGTCCTGGGCCGGGACGACTGCGCCTGGGCGCTGATGCTGGGCAAGGATGCCGGCGAGGCCTTCCGCGTGCTTGGCAGGCTGGGGGTGGACCGCGGCGAAATCACGCTGCTGGAGGAGCAGGTGCTGCACACGCTCGCCGAGGCCGCCGCCCCGCTGGATCCGCGGCAGCTCAAGGAGGAACTCGGCGACTCGGTGCGGAACCTCGGCGAGGAAGGCAAGAAGAAGGGCGCCACCACCACGCTGCCTACGGCCCTCGGCATCCTGCAGTCGCAGGGCCGGATCCGCCGGGTCCCGGCCAACGGTCGCCTCGACCAGCAGCGCTACGCCTACGAATTGTGGAACCTGCCGCCGAGCCCGCTTGACGACGACGAAGCCCGCGCCGAGCTGATCCGCCATTACCTTGGCTGGACCGGAGGCGCAACGTTCAAACAGTCGCAGTGGTTCACGGCCTTCACCGTGGCCCAGAGCAAGGCGTCGCTGGCTGCGGCCGGCGCGGTGGAGGTTCCCACTGCCGCCGGGGAGATGCTGTGGATGCTGCCCGACGACGTCGAACGGCTCGCCACGTTCCGGGAGCCGGCCCACGAACAGATCCAGCTGCTCGCCGGAACGGACTCGCTCGCGCTGCTGCGGCGGAATGCCGCCGAGCTGCTGGCAGCGGAGGACCAGCACACGAACGCCCTGGGCTCGCTGGCGCTGCAGGCGGACCTCCCGGACCATCCCATTTTCGACCGGGGCCGGATTATCGGGCTGTGGCAGTACGATCCCGGCAGGGAGCGGATCGTGCCCTGGGTGTTCCACGCCCCCACGCCCGCTGTGACCTCGCGGATCGCCGAGGTCGAGGCGTGGATCCGCGAGGACCTCGGCGACTTCCGAGCCTTCAGCCTCGACTCGCCGGCCACCCGGCAAAAGCGAATCGACGCCCTGGCGGCAGCCGCAGCAGGCTCCGCCGCCGCCAGGTAGCACGGCAGGGAAACATCGGGGATGGGGGACTGGCGATGGCGAAGGTTCAGGCGCCGCGGTGTCCGGCAAAGAATTCCCGCAACAGCGCCGCGCACTCGGGCTCGCGGATCCCGCCATACACTTCCACCCAGTGGTTGAGCCGGCGCTCGCGGAGGATGTCGAACACGGAGCCGGCGGCCCCGGCCTTCTCGTCCCAGGCCCCGAACACGACCCGGGGGATCCGGGCCAGCACCACAGCCCCGGCGCACATGGCGCAGGGTTCCAGCGTCACCACCAGGGTGCAGTCCTCGAGGCGCCAGCCGTCACCGGCCTTTCCGTCCCGGGCGCTGAGTTCCCGCAGCCGGGTGGCCGCCTCACGGATGGCCACCATCTCAGCGTGCGCTGTCGGGTCCCCGAGTGCTTCCCGTTCATTGCGACCGCTGCCGAGTACCGTGCCGTCCGGACCGATGACGACCGCGCCGATCGGAACGTCCGTCGTGGCCAGCGCGGCGCGCGCCTCGGTGAGGGCAAGGCCCATCCATTCGGCATGGCGGGGCTCAGGGGAAGTCATGGCTCAATGATAGTTTCGACCGTAAGCAAGCTGTGCAACACCGAAGAGTCAGGAGACGGCCGTGACCACCCGGACTGAGAGCTGGCTGACGCGGCGCTGGGGCAAATGGGTGGTGCCCTACGCGGCGCTGTGGATCACCATGCTCATTGGCGGCGTGATCGTGGTGTTCCTGGCGCTGCTAAGTGCCGAGGTCTACAACGACGTCGTGGACGACGCCGGCCTCGCGAACCTGGACAAGCCGACACTGGCGTTCATGGAGCAGTTGCGCAGCCCTGGCCTGGACGCCTTTATCACCGGGTTCACCAATATCGGCGGCGGCATCGGGATGCCCATCCTGGGCAGCATCCTGACGGCGCTGCTGATCTTCACCTCCCGGAGCTGGCGGCCGCTGATCCTGATCGGCGGCGCGGCCGCCGTGTCGGTGACTGCCACAACCCTGGGCAAGAAAATGATCGGCCGCGTCCGCCCGGACCATGCCGACGCCGTGCCGCCTTACGAGACCTCGCCGTCGTTCCCGAGCGGCCACACGCTGAACACCACGGTGGTGATCGCCCTGGTGGTGTATCTGGCCTGCCTGCAGATCAAACGGACCAGCGCCCGGATCGGCCTGATCGCCGCGGGTGTGATCTTCATCGTCGCAATGGGCCTCAGCCGGGTCTATCTGGGCCATCACTGGATGACCGACGTGATTGTCGGGTGGGGCATCGGGCTGGCCTGGGTGGGGATTGTGATCCTGGCGCACCGGTTCTTCCATGTGCTGCGGCGCCGGGAACGTGCCGGCGAAGCGCCGACCTTCGAGCATCCCGCACACCTCCATGACGGTGCCGTCGCCGGCAATGCTGGCGGCCCTGCCGACGGCACTGCACAGGCCGACGCGAACGACGCCGATACCCCCGGCCCTGCGGGACGGTCCCCAGCGTCCGGGTGATAGTTTTGACGCATGCGCACTCTCGTTGTGGACCACCCGCTGGTCGCCCATAAGCTCACCGTTCTGCGGGACAAGAACACCCCGTCGCCGGTCTTCCGCCAGCTCACCGAGGAACTCGTCACGCTCCTGGCGTACGAGGCGACCCGCGAAGTCCGCACCGAACCGGTGACCATCGAGACGCCCGTCAGCACCACCGTGGGCACCGCCTTCACCAAGCCAACCCCGCTGGTGGTCCCGATTCTCCGGGCCGGGCTCGGCATGCTCGAGGGCATGACCAAACTGGTCCCCACCGCCGAGGTCGGCTTCCTGGGCATGGCCCGCGACGAAGAGACCCTGGACATCATCACCTACGCCGAGCGCCTCCCGGAGAACCTCACGGACCGGCAGATCTTCGTCCTCGATCCCATGCTCGCCACCGGCGGCACGCTGCGCGAGGCCATCAAATTCCTTTTCAAACGCGGCGCCTCCGACGTCACCTGCATCTGCCTGCTGGCCGCCCCGGAAGGCCTGGCGAAGCTGGAAGAAGAGCTCTCCGACGCCAACGTGACGATCGTGCTCGCCTCGATCGACGAGAAGCTCAACGAAAAGTCCTACATCGTCCCGGGTCTGGGCGACGCCGGCGACCGCCTCTATGGCGTGGCGGGCTAAGCCAGCCGTTCGGTCGGGGACCCGTCCCCGCGGCGGTTCCCCCGGGGTTGAAATTTTCCTTCCGGAACAGACCATCCCGGGTTAGCCTGAGCCCCATGGACTGGAAACTTGAACTTGTCTTTGTCCCGGTGTCCGATGTGGACCGCGCCAAGGATTTCTACGTCAACAAGGTGGGCTTCAACGCCGACTTCGACGAGCGGCCGATGGACGGCATCCGCTTCGTTCAGCTGACCCCGCCGGGCTCCGGCTGCTCGATCGCCATTGGTGAGGGCCTCAGCGATGCGCCCCCCGGCACCGCCCCCAGCATGCAGCTTGTGGTCAGCGATATCGGGGCGGCCCACCAGCAGCTCAAGGACAACGGCGTGGACGTCAGCGACATCGATGTCCAGGACTGGGGTCATTTCGTCTATTTCGCCGATCCCGACGGCAACAAATGGGCAGTGCAGTACATCCCCAACCGCGGTGGCGGCTAGATCTTCCCTTCGGGAAGGCCGGACCGGCTGCAAAAAGACCAGAAGTTGTTAGTACCAGTTGTTGGCGTAGTGGAAGTTCAGGGCGCCGCAGGGTGAGCCGTAGCGGTCCTTCACGTACTTCAGGCCCCAGTTAATCTGCGTGCGGTAGTTGGTCCGGTAGTCCGCGCCCGCGCTGGCCATCTTCTCTGCCGGCAGGGACTGGACCACGCCGTAGGCGCCGCTGCTCGGGTTGGTGGCAGTCGTCTCCCAGTCCGATTCCTTGGTCCAGAGCTTCATCAGGCACTGCATCTGGCCGGCGGCCCAGCCGTAGGAGCCCAGCTGGCCGGCGGCGTAGGCCTGCGCGCCGGCAGGGTCATTGACGGCAACGGGGGCGGGCGCCGGTGCGGGCTCCGGAGCCGGCACGGCGGCCGGGGCCGGGGCAGCGACCGGTGCCGGCGGAGCCGCCGGGGCGGGTGCTTCGGCGGGCTTCACCTCGGCGGACGGGGCCGCGGCGCCACCGGTGGGGATCACGGCCTGGTTCGCGACCCGGACGCGTTCAAAGTCCAGGTGCGTCAACGGATCCGCCGTCGCGGCGGCCTGGGTGTTGCGGGCGGCTGTTTCGGACGCGTGTCCCGCGGCCCCGGCCCCCACGATCACCGCGCAGGCGGCGGCAACAACCGCAGCCCGGCGGCCGGTGGATCCGATTTTGCCGGCAAACCGGGCCCGCATCGAAGCGGGCTTGGCTGGGTCTGCGCGGTGGCGCGACGGCTTGGAGCGGGTCGTTTCTGCAGCGCCGTCAGGGCGTGATTGTGCCTTGAAATCAGTCATGATCGCCTCTCAACGCCTGCGGAGTTAGCTGTCGGGTTCGGATGAGGTCACCCGGCCGCACGGAAGTTCACGTGTCGGCTTCACCCCAAGGGCGCAAGATGCAAATTGCCCGGGAACTCTGGGTCCCCCGCCTCTGCCTGGTGCAGCGGAATCCGGGAGGCGGCAGAGCTTGGCGTGCATCCGGATATGCGGGCCCAGTGATGGCCGCACCCTGAAGACCGTACAGGACCCGGGCGCCTAAGTCACATTTCGGTAACGGAGATCACGATGGCGGCGTGGCGTCTTGCAACCTCTCCGGCTCGTCCTCTGGCGCGGTCGGCGCTGCCGGCAGGCGCACGGTGAACTCCGTCCGTCCGGGGACCGACGTTACGCTGACGGTCCCGCCATGGGCCGCAGTAATCGACTGCACGATGGACAACCCCAGCCCGCTGGTTCCTTCGGCGGAGGCGCTGGTAACAGGGGCAGCGCCCTCGGGAGCAGCCGACGGCGAACGCGGCGGATGAAGCGGAAGGCTGGGGAGGGGCCGCCGCCCGAGTGCCTGCGTCGTGACGGCCACCGGATTCTTCCGGGAGGCGTCCGCGCGGGTGAAACGCGCAAAGACGCGGTCCACGAACTCGGGGGCGATTCCGGGGCCGTTGTCCGTCACCGTCACCACGGCGGTTCCGTCCGGCATGAGCTTCACACCGGTCACGACCGTCGTGCCCGGTCCGGTGTGCTTTCGCGCATTGGAGAGCAGGTTGGCCAGCACCTGGTGGAGCTGGGTCGCGTCGCCGCGGACCACCACGGGCTCCTCCGGGAGCTCCAGGTGCCAGACCCGGTCCGGTGCCATGACCTTCTCATCACTTACGGTCTCGACGGCCAGCTGGGTGAGATCCACCTCGCTGAGCTTCAGCGGCTGGCCCTCATCCAGCCGGGCGAGCAGAAGCAGGTCCTCCACCAGGGTTGTCATCCGCTCGGACTGGCTCTGCACCCGGGCGAGGGATTTCTCGCCGTCGGGGGTGAAGTGCTCGGTCATCCGCATCAGCTCGGTGTAGCCGCGGATGGCGGTCAGCGGCGTGCGCAGCTCATGCGAGGCATCCGCGACGAACTGGCGGACTTTCATCTCGCTCTTGTGCCTGGCCTCCAGCGCGTTGGACACATTGTCCAGCATCAGGTTCAGGGCATGCCCGACGCTGCCCACCTCGGTTCCCAGGTGTGCTGCGGACGCCGGAACGCGCATGGCAAGTCCCACTTCGCCGGCGTCGAGCGGCAGGCGGGAGACCTGGGTCGCCACCTCGGAAAGCTGGTCGAGCGGCTTCATGGTACGGCGGATCAGCGCCGTTCCGGCGAGGCCGATCACGACGAGGCCGCCGGCGGACACAAGCACCATGGTCCAGACCAGGGAGGCCAGTGTGTTCTGCTTCTCCGCAAGCGGCAACCCGGTCACTATCACGGCGCCGTCCGGGGACTCGGCCGCTACCAGCCGGTAGGCCCCGGCGGACAGCGTCCGGTCCACCGGCGCCGTCCGGGGGGTGAGTTTGAGGAGTACGGCGTCGTCTTCGTCCGTGAGGGACTTTCGGGTGGCATCCTCAGCGAGGAAGCCGGCACTGCGGACGGAATCCTCCACGATCCGGGCATTCAGGGTGCCAATTCCCTGGCCCCGTGCCTCCAGGGGATCGCCGCGGCCGCCGGAGCGGCCAAAGTCGCGGGCCCGGACCGCTGCCTGCTCCAGCTGCGTGTCGAGCTGTCTGGTCAGGAAGACGTTCATCGAGGCATAGCTGACGACGCCGACGGCACCGCAGATCGCCACGAGCAGGGCCATGGCCACGAGGACGAGCCGGGTGCGCAGGTGCCAGGTGGACGGGTTGCGCCAGCTGAGCCCGGAGGGGCGGATTCCGCCGGAGCGTTCATGCACGGATCAGTCCGCCGGCTTCAGGACATAGCCGGCGCCGCGCACCGTGTGGATCATGGGCGGGTGGTTGGCATCGACCTTCTTGCGAAGGTAGGAGATGTAGAGCTCCACGATGTTGGCCTGGCCGCCAAAGTCGTAGTCCCACACCCGGTCCAGGATCTGGGCCTTGCTGACGACACGTTTCGGGTTCTCCATGAGGTAACGCAGCAGTTCGAACTGGGTGGCCGTGAGGTGGAGTTCTTCACCCGCCCGCCGGACCTCCCTCGTATCGACATTCAGGACGAGATCCCCGACGACGAGTTCGGCTGTATCCATCGCAGCCACCCCGGAACGCTGGACCAGCCGGTGCAGCCGCAGGAGCACTTCCTCCATGCTGAACGGCTTGGTCACGTAGTCATCACCGCCGGCAGCGAGTCCGGTGATCCGGTCCTGGACAGCGTCTTTGGCGGTCAGGAACAACGCCGGCACCTCCGGCGCGAAGGCGCGGATCCTGCCCAGCAGCTCGACGCCGTCGAACCCGGGAAGCATCACGTCGAGCACCAGCACGTCGGGGCGGAAATCCTTGGCAAGCTTCACCGCTTCGGGGCCGTCGGCGGCGACGGCAACCGACCAGCCCGCCATCCGCAGGCCCATGCTCATAAGCTCGGAGAGACTCGGCTCGTCGTCCACGACCAGGGCGCGGATGGGGGACCCGTCCGGGTGGGTGAGCTGGGGGAGATTGTTGGTCATGGAGTGCGAAGTGGCCATGGGACAACTCTCCGATCTGACGGTTAGGCGCGGCTTTGGGGATCCTGTGCGGCACCTGTGAATCCCAGCCTAGCGAGCTGGACGTTCCCAAAGCGGCCATCCGGGCGGCAGATTCCGGAAATACCGGGTGACCACTCTGTGGGACGGTGGACATCCGATGCTCAGTAGGCGAACTGTTTTACGGTTTCGAGATACGATGACCGATTTCTCGTATTAGAGGAGTCTCGGCGAAGAATATTTGATAACGAAGTCATTCCGGGGGCAATTATTCACAAGTATGGTTTTTTCCGCAGCCAGCCAGAATTGTGATCTGCGCTACAAATGCCCGTTTCGTCTCACATCGTGGACTGATGCGTGCATTGTTACTTGCAAGTTTTCATTGTTACGTTGCACACTTCAAGTGTGAACAAGAACTCAACAGCACCTGCATCCGCAGTTTTTTGGATCAGCGCACCCGCTGGTACCCAGAACCGTTGTTGTCGAATGCACGCCTAACTTTTACACCCCAAAGGTTTCTAGGCATTCGCCCCCAGCCCAGCGTCGGGCGCCCCTCCCCAGTTTTCATTGCGGGGAAAAGTAGCATTCGAGCCGCGATGACGGCCATTCACATTGAGGTAAGCAATCCATGTCAGTTGCATCCGGATACGTCCACATCTCCGTCCGTAACGCCAGCAAGGCCGGCCAGGCCTCCGGCATCCGCCAGGGCTTCGGCGGCCGCGCTTCCTTCGCCCCTTCCGGTTCCGGCAACAGCATTCCTGCCCCGGGCTATGCCCCGCAGGGCTACAACCCCAATTCCTACGGACAGCTCCGCGCCGTTCCGCCGGCGCCGGCCACGGCTCCGACTCCCGTGATTGCGCCGGGCAGCGCCGCCGCCGTTCGTCCCGTCCCGAGCGACAACGTTGCCCGCGGTTTTGTGCTCTACATGGGTATCGACGAGGAAACCGCGGCGGCCGCCGGCACCTCGATAGCCAAGCTCGCCCAGGAAATCCGGGCCTACGCCCAGTCGCTGGTCTCCGGCGCCGAAAGCTACGCGGCCGTTGCTGTCGCCCCGGCCAGCGCCCCGGGCTCCGCGCTCGACGTCGTCCGTTCAACCTTCGGTGACCCCACGGTGGGTGCCCGCCAGCGTTCCGAGACGGCCCGCCTGCAGCAGCCGCAGGATACGCGTCCGTCCGGCGTGCTGATTGACCTTGCCCGCCGCGAGGTGGCGCTCGACGGCGAATCCCTGAACCTCACGTTCAAGGAGTTCGAGCTGCTCAACTACCTTGTGGAGAACGGCACCCGTACCGTGGGCCGCGACGAGTTGCTCGAAGGCCTGTGGCGGAATGCCGAAGAGGTGCCCAACGAGCGCACCATCGACGTCCACATCCGCCGCCTGCGCTCCAAGCTCGGCCGCCTCGCCAACACCGTGCGTACGGTCCGCGGCCAGGGCTACCGCTTCTACGAGCACCCCGAGGTTGTTGTCTGGGCCGCCCCGGAGTACTCGATCTAGATTTCCGGCCCGCGCAAAAGCGCCCGTCCCTCATGGGGGACGGGCGCTTCTTGCGTGTTCGCGGCTATTCCCGGCGCACCGGCGGGGCGGACTGTTTCTTAAGTCCCGGCGTCGACGCCCTGCCAGAAGGAGCTGACGCGGGCATTCCAAAGTTCCGGAACCTCTTGGAAGGGCTGGTGGGCCTCGCCCTCGATTACTTCAAAGATGGCGCCTGGGATTCGCTCCGCCACGGCACTGCACAGCTCGGGCCGGATGATCATGTCATTGCCGCCGGCGAGCACGAGCGTCGGGGCAGTGACTTGGGCAAGGCGGTCCGCTGTTTCGTGATTCATGAAGGCGTCGATAAATGCCTGCAGGTCCTCGGTGCTCTGTTTGTGCGGGAAGGCAAGCACCCCCTCAATGATCTGCTCGACCGTACCGTCGTTGTGCGACCGGGGAGTGTAGATGTCCAGGAAGAACCCCTCAAGGAAGGCCCGTTCGGTGGGCGCCACTTCCACCAGCCACCGGATGAAGCGTGCCCAGGAACGCAGATAGGAATCTGTAGTTGCCCAGGTGCTCTGCAGGACCAGGCTCCGGACCAGCCCCGGGTGGCGCAGCGCCAGCTCCTGGGCGATGATGGTGCCGCCTGAGAATCCGGCGATGTGGGCCGACGTTACATCGTGGCCCCGGAGGACGGCGGCTGCGTCGTCGGCGAGATTCTCTACCGTGAGCCGCCCGCTCGGCATTGCGGTGCGGCCTGCGCCTGGATTGTCGAAGGCCAGCAGGCGATAGCGGTCGGCGAGACCGTCCAGCTGGAACTGCCATGACTCGACCGTGTCGCCCAGGCCCCCGATCAGCAGGACATCCGGCCCGTTGCCGACCTGCTCCGTCCAGATCTCAACTTTGCCGGCGCGTATATGCGCTCCCATTGGCCTGCCCTTCGCTAGTGCCAGCGCTTCGGACCCATCCGGGGCAAGTCTGTTGCACAGCGTTGTTGGGCGCAACAGCCAACCGCAAGGTGGGGTTGCGTTGCCCTTTGGACCCTGTTGGCGCGGGGGAGAGCGGCGTAGTCTCGGACCGTTGAGCCGACTATTGGGAGGAAGACATGTCTGTTGCACGGATTACGACCCTAAGCGCGAACTCCAAGACCTCGTTTGATGCCGCTATCAAAGAGGGTATCGATCGGGCTAACAAGACCCTGCGCAATGTCACCGGGGCATGGGTGAAGGAGCAGAAGGTTGAAATCAACGACGGCGCCGTCGTTGCCTGGCACGTTGTGCTGGAAGTGACGTTTGTCCTGGACGACTGAGCGGGGATTGGTGGGATGCGCGCCCGGGACCAGCCGCCGCACTAGGATTGGTCCATGAGCGCGCATCACATCAAACGGCTGGTGATCATGCGGCATGCCAAGTCGGATTGGCCCGGTGGCATCGCGGATCATGACCGGCCGCTCGAAGAGCGCGGCCACCGGGACGCCCCGCAGGCCGGAAAATGGCTGCTCAAGCACGGTGTGGTCCCCGATTTTATTCTCTGCTCCAGCGCGCTGCGCACGCGGCAGACCTGCACCTGGGTCTGCAGCGAACTGGGCGACAAGGCTCCGACGCCGAAACTTGAGGACGGGCTCTACGCTGCCCCGGCCTCGAGGATGCTGACGGTCATCAACCACGTGCCGGATACCGTGACGACCCTCATGGTGATCTCGCACATGCCCGGCGTGCAGGACCTCGCTATGCACCTGGCCTCCCGCGATTCCAACCATGATGCCTACATGGACGTCGCCTCGCGGTACCCCACGAGCGCCCTGACGGTCCTGGAGACGGACAAATCCTGGGCCGAACTGGACGGCCAGGACGCCAAGCTCACACACTTCAAGGTTCCCCGGGCCAAATAGCGCCCTGGCGCTGCCCCGGCAGACGGTCTGAGTGGAGCCGACCCTATACTTGGGGCATGCCGACGCGTGTGCTGGCCACGAAACTCCATGTTCCAGTTCCCCGTCCGCAGGCCGTTCCCCGGCCCCACCTGCTCAAACGGCTGGACGAGGGTTTCAACTCAGGGCGCAGGCTGACGGCTGTTTCCGCACCTGCTGGTTTTGGCAAGACCACGTTGCTGAGTGAATGGATCGCCCACCGCCGGGGAAACGGGCCGGACGTTCGGGTCGGATGGCTCTCACTTGATGAAGGCGACAACGAGCCCCCCCGCTTCCTTGGCTACGTTCTGTCTGCGCTGCAGAATGCGGAAGAAGGCATCGGGGCAGAGGCGGTGGGGCTCCTGCAAAGTTCCTCGGTGCTGCCGGTCGAAGCGATCCTGACCGTCCTGATCAACGACGTGGCACGAGCAGGCCGGAAGATCATCCTCGTGCTCGATGACTACCACGTCATTACCGCCCCGGCCATCCACGAAGCACTCATATACCTGCTCGACCACCTGCCCTCCCAACTGCACCTGGCTTTAGCCACCCGCTCCGACCCGCCCCTGGGCCTCGCCCGACTGAGAGCCCGCGGCGAACTGACCGAACTGCGTGCCGCCGACCTGCGCTTCACGCCCCAGGAAAGCGCTGACTTCCTCAACGACGTGATGGGCCTGCGCCTTTCGGCCGGTGACATTGCTGGCCTCGACGCCCGCACCGAAGGATGGATCGCCGGCCTGCAGCTGGCCGCTCTCTCCATGCGGGGACACCAGGACAGTTCGGGGTTCATCCGCGCGTTCACCGGCAGCCACCGCTTCATCATCGATTATCTGGTCGAGGAGGTGCTGCAACGCCAGACCGACGACGTGCGCAGTTTCTTGCTGGACACCGCTGTCCTCGACCGGATGACCGGCCCTCTCAGCGAGGCCGTCACCGGGCAGACCGGCGGCAGCGCGATGCTGGAAACCCTGGACCGCGGGAACCTGTTCGTCGTTCCGTTGGACGACTGCCGGGAGTGGTATCGCTATCACCATCTTTTCGCGGAGGTGCTCCGGTCGCACCTGCAGAAGGAACAGCCCGAACGGGTGCCGGCCCTGCATCTCCTCGCCAGCGGGTGGTACGACCGCAACGACATGCCGGAAGATGCGGTGAAGCACGCGCTTTCCGCCGCGGACTTTGAACGGGCGGCGGGGCTGATCGAAGCGACTTTGCCTGCGATCCGCCGCGGCAGGCAGGATTCGGTGCTGTTGGGCTGGCTGAAGCAGCTACCTGACCAAGTGGTCAGACGCCGGCCGGTGCTGAGCGTCTTTTACGCCTGGATGATGCTGGTCACCGGCGACCTTGAAGCCGTGGGGTCCCGGCTGCGTGATGCCGAACAGGGGCTGGACGCTGCGGCCCGCACAGCGGTCCAGGGGGACGAGTTCCGAATGCTGCCGGTGACCATCGCCATCTACCGGGCATCGCTGGCGCAGGCTCTTGGCGATGTGGCGGGCACCGCAGAACACGCCCGGCGCGCACTCAAGCTGGCACCGCCAGGGGATCATCTCTCTCATGGCGCCGCAGCCGGATTCCTGGGCCTGGCAGCCTGGGCGGGCGGAGACCTCCTGACAGCAGTGCCAATTTTTTCAAAGGCAGTAACGAGTCTGCACATGGCCGGTAACATCGCCGATGAACTGGGCAGCACCATAGTGCTGGCCGACATGCTGACGGCCCGTGGCAGGCCGCTCGAGGCACGGCGGCTCTACGAGCAGGCCATACAGCTGGCCGTAACCCAGGGCGAATCCGTTCCACTTGCCGACCTGCATGTGGGGATCAGTGAGTTGCACTGTGAGTTCGGCGATCCGGTAGCCGCCGCCCGGCATTTGCAGACCAGCACGGCGTTGGGGACGCGTGCGTCCCTGACGGAAAACCGGTATCGGAGGTTGGTGGCCCTGGCCCGGGTGAGGGAGATCGAGGACGACCCCGACGGGGCTATTGGCTTGCTGGATGAGGCTGAGCGCCTGTACATCCGAGGATTCCTGCCCGAGGTGCGGCCGATCGCGGCAAAGAAGGCGCGAATCCGGATCACACAGCTCAGGCTGTCTGAGGCCCGCGACTGGATCCGCGAACGCGGGCTGTCTGCCACGGATGACATCAGCTACCTGCGCGAGTACGAACACCTCACCCTGGCCCGCCTTCTCATCGCCGAGTACAGGCTCCACCGGACAGACGACACGATCCGCGAAGCCCTGCTGCTGCTGGACCGGCTGCTCGAAGCAGCGGAGGCATCCGGACGATCCGGAAGCGTGAACGAGATCTTGGTGCTGCAGGCCATCTCCCGCCAGGAACGGGGACACCTGGAGCCGGCGCTGGTCTCCTTGGAACAGGCCTTGGTCCAGGCCGGGCCCGAGGGCTATGTCCGGCTCTTTCTCGATGAAGGCAAACCCATGCAGACGCTACTGGGGGAGGCCGGGAACCAGGGGATCGCTCCGGAACATGTGGGCCGGCTGCTCCTGGCCTATGGAACAGCAGCAGCCGATACCCCCACCGCCCCCCTGGGCGTCGATCCCGTCGCGGAACTGCTCAGCAAGCGCGAACTGCAGGTGCTCAAGCTCTTCAACACCCCGCTTAGCGGCCCGGAAATCGCCCGCGAACTGTTTGTCTCGGTCAACACGCTTCGTACGCACACCAAGCACATTTTTTCGAAACTCGACGTGAGCAGCCGCGCGGCGGCAGTCCACCGTGCGCAGGAGCTCCGGCTGATCTGAGCAGCCGGGGCACGAAGGTCACCCCATCAATCACCACATGTGGTGATGCCGCGTCACCACCGGCCCGGGTAGTTTCTGGTTATCCCCCGGCACCGGCCCGGGGCCTACTTGGAACAACAGGAGACCTGCCGTGGACCAGCAGCATGTGCCCGCGTGGTACGAAGTGCGCATCAAGGACCACCTTAATGATCGCTGGGCCGACTGGTTCGATGGCATGGTTCTTACCCGCGAGAGCGACGACACGACCACGTTGTGCGGGCCGGTGATCGATCAGGCGGCACTGCATGGCCTGCTCGGCAAGGTACGGGATCTCGGCGCGACGCTGATTTCGGTACAAGCCGTTGGCAACCCGGACGCTCTCCGGGAGATTCCGCGGGCCTGCGGCCCTGCGCAGGGCCCAACTGCCAACGAGGCACCCTAAACGGCTTACCGGCCTTCTTCACTTCTGTCGACCCCGCCCGGTTCGACGTCCCCACCATTGCGCGCCGCTAGGCACCCACCAATCCACGAGGAGAATGACATGACCGGCACCGGCCGAACCGCGGCAACGAAACGGGTTCCGATGAACTCACTGAGGAAGACCGCCCTTATCGCAGGCGCGTTCTACCTGATCACCATCTTCGTCTCGATCCCGGCCCTTGTCCTGAAGGGCCCCGTACTGAGCAACCCCGGTTACATCCTCGGCCCCGGACCCGACACCGCCGTGATCTGGGCCGGATTGCTCGATGTAATCGCAGCCCTCGCCTGTATCGGCACCGCCGTCGTGCTGTTCCCGGTGGTAAAACGGCAGAACGAGGCCGCCGCGCTGGGCTTCGCTGCAGCCCGCGTCCTGGAAGCCGCCATCATCGTCGTCGGCGTCGTGAGCCTCCTCTCGATCGTGACCCTGCGGCAGGACCTCGCCGGCGCCGGCGGAGCAGAAGCGGCCTCACTTGCCACCACCGGCAGGTCGCTCGTCGCTTTCCACAATTGGACCTTCCTGCTCGGCCCCGGCATCATCCCGGCCCTGAACGCACTGCTGCTGGGCTACCTGATGTACCGGTCCGGCCTGGTGCCGCGGGTGATTCCCTTGGTGGGACTCATCGGAGCCCCCCTGCTCCTCGCTTCTGCGGCCGCAACCCTTTTCGGCATCAACGACCAGATCTCCGTGTGGTCGGCCATCGCTGGCATCCCGATGCTTATTTGGGAGTTCTCACTGGGCAGTTGGCTGGTGGTCAAAGGCTTCAAGCCCTCTCCCATCACTGCTGGAGAGGTCGCTGCGGGCACCCCGGCCGCGTACCGGGACGTCGACGCCTAATTGACGGGAACCCTGCCGGCCCCACCGAGGGCCCGGCGACAACACCAATTCGGATACACCTGGAGGATCCATGAATACCAGAGAAGCAACAAGATCAGCCCGGGCGGAGAGTGTCGGCGTAGCGGAGTTGCCGCTCTACCGGCTGCACCTGATGCGTGCCGGATACGCCCTGATGGGCTTCGGCCTGGCAGTGTTCCGGTGGCCCGAGTACCTCAACCATCCGGAGCCATGGCTTCTGCATGAGGGAGTCGTAGCCTGCCTCCTCACGGCAATGTCGCTGCTGGCGTTCCTGGGCCTGCGATACCCGGTCCAGCTGCTGCCGCTACTCCTGTTCGAATCGGCCTGGAAACTGATCTGGCTGTCGCTGGTCGCAGTTCCCGGCCTGATGGCCGGTGACGTGGATGAGGCAACAGGGAAAGTGCTGGTCAGTTGCTCGTTGGTCGTCGTCGTCCTGGCCGTCACTCCGTGGCGGTTCGTGTGGCAGCAGTACGTCATCGCCAGGGGAGACAAATGGCGATGACCCACGGCAGGACACGTCGAACCGACACCGGATGCATAGTCATGCAGGCGATTCTGCGGTTTACTGATGCTGTTTACTCGTGGACTTAAGGCGATCGAGAGAAAAGGCGGAATCATCGTGGATTCAGGACAGCTCATAGGGATCATCATCGGCGTCGTGGTCGTGCTCGCGATCATCGTGGTGGCCGTCATGCTCAGCCGCAAGCGCAAAGTGGAAGCGAACCGCAACAAGGCAGTCGAAATGCGTGAACAGGCCCGGACCGAAGAGATCGGTGCGCGGGAGCGCGAGGCGCAGGCCGCCCGCGCCGAGGCGGACGCGAAGCAGGCGGAAGTCGAGGCCGAACGCCTCCGCGAGGAGGCCCGCGAGCGGCAGCAGGAAGCGGAGCAGGTCCGTGCCAGCACGCAGGAACAGCTGCGGAAGGCGGACGAACTGGACCCAGATGTTGTCACCACCGAGCGCGAGGCCCAGTCCCGGGACCAGCTGCCCGCAGAAGCCGCAGGCAATGGAGAGCTCCGCCGCGACCGCAGCGCCCGGAACCCTTCCGTCCCGGACCAGACTCCCAACCCGGATGGCAGCCAGACGACCAACAGCCAGATTCCCCAGCAACCGGTCCGCGGCGACGTGCCCCGCACCGACAATCCCCACACCGACAATCCCCGCAACCTCTGACCCTTCACCTGCCACCTGACCGCCGGTACGGGCGATTCGGCCGCGGCGCCCGGCCGGACCCGGCAGAGTGGCAGTGTGAACCCACGCCATTCCGCCCTGGCCCTGCTCGTCGCCGTGCTCTGGGGAGTCAACTTCGTCGCCATCGACCTGGGCCTCCACCCGGGCGGGACGGAGATGCCGCCGCTATTGTTCGTGGCCATGCGCTTCGCCGTGGTGGTCGTTCCGTGCATCTTTTTTATCCGCAAGCCGGACGTGAGCTGGAAGGCGATCATCGGCGTCGGGCTGCTGATGAGCGCCGGACAGTTCGGCCTCCTGTACCTGGCCATGGCCCTGGGAATGCCCGCGGGCCTGGCCTCGCTGGTTCTGCAGGCGCAGGTGCTGCTGACGGTGCTCCTGGCGGCCGGCTTCCTCAGCGAACGGCCGAGCCGACGGCAGCTCGCGGGCGTTGTGCTCGGTGTGGCCGGACTCGCTGTTGTGGCGGTCGGCCGTAGCCTGGTCGCCCCGGTGCTGCCGCTCCTGATCGTGCTCGCCGCGGCGCTGTCCTGGGCCGCCGGCAACATCGTCGCCCGCAAGGCGAAGGCGGCCTCCGGGCTGGGGCTCGTGGTGTGGTCGGGGGCCGTGGTGCCGCTGCCCCTGCTGGGACTATCGCTGCTGGTCGACGGGCCGCCGGCGGTGGCGCTGGCACTGCTGGAAGTCCAGCCCATCACATTGCTGAGTGCCCTCTATACGGCCGTCCTGGGTTCCCTTGTGGGCTACGGCATCTGGAACCGGCTGTTGGGACTGTACCCGTCCTCCGCCGTTGTGCCGTTCACCCTGCTGGTTCCAGTAGTCGGGATGACCACGGCGTGGCTCGTGCTGGGCGAGGTGCCGACCCCCGCCGAGGTGACAGGCGGACTCCTGCTCCTCGCCGGGGTCGCAACGGCGGTGCTGCCCCGCTGGACTTACCCGCGGGCTCAGCGGCGGGTGGAGCTCCGCGCGGCGGGACGTGCCGGGGACTTGGCAGGGGGCTTGGCGGCGGGCTTGGCAGCGGAGGGCCCCCCGGCCGAGGACGCCGGCCGCTTGAGCCCGGAGGATGCCGCCCGGGGTGGGGGAACCCGGGCCGACTGAGACGTGGCCCGGCCTGCGGCCGTCCTCGGCGCGGGGCGTGCGGTGGCGGTCCGGGACGGTGCACGACGGGCGGCCGCCGCCCGGGGTGCCGCGCCCCTCGCGGCCGCTGGACGCCGCCGCGGGGCGGTGCCGGCGCGCGGACGCCTGCCCCGGCCCGGCAGGACGGTGCCGGCGACCAGCAGCAGCAGTGTGGCTGCGCCGGATGCCGCGGCGAAGTAGAAGTAAAGGTCCGGATGGTCGGCATCCACCCGGGTGGACAGAGCGTCCGGATCCGCGTTGAAGGCCAGGCCCCACTGCCGCAGGAAGGCGATGCTGAAGGCAATGAACAGGATGCTCCCGATCCCGCTGGCGACCAGGGTCCGGTGCCGCCGGCGGATCACCACCTCGGAGACGCAGGCCACGTAGGCTGCGGCGGAGGCCGCCAGGAACCACAGGAACACTGTTCCGTGCAGCGTAATGCCTGTCAGCGCCAACAGCGCGAGCGCGGCGAGAAACGCACCGATGGCAATCCTGCCGCTGTTACCCATGTGGCCCATGTGAATAATCATCCCCGAGCGGGCGCTACTTCACGACGTAGCCGCGCATGGACGCCATAATTGCCGTGACACTTTGCTCGCGGGTCCGCTCCGGGTTGTAGGTCTGGCGGTCCAGGCCCACCACAAAGCAGGCCCCGAAGATCGCTGTCGCCAGGCTGCCCCGGGACACGGCCGGATCTACCGGGTAAACGGCAGCCACCGCCTCGATCGCCGCGCCGACCACGGCGAGCAGCCGGCCGCGGAGCTCGGTAAAGGTATCCTGCCACTCGCTGGGGGTCCGCCAGTTCTCGCTGACCCACAGCCGCGCAAACGAGGGGTACTCGTCCATGAAATCCATGGCCTGGCCGATCATTTCGTCCATCGCCGCGAGCGGGTCCGCAGAGTCATCCCCGACGCTCAGCAGCCGTGCCAGGAGGATGTCCACCCCGTGGCGCAGCAGCTGGGCGATCAGATCCGATTTGCTGCCGAAGTTGTAATACACCGTCCCCTTGGAGACCCCGGCGGCCGACGCGATCTCATCGACCGTCACGCCTGCCACGCCGCGCTCGCCGATCAATTCCATCGAGGCCTCAAACAGCTTCTGCTTGGTCGCGTTGGTGCGGGCCGGCCGGAGCTTTTTTGCCGGTCCTTCCGGAGTTTCCGCGTCGCCGGAAGTTGCGGTGCTGCTGTCCGTGCGGCTGGTCATACGGCGATCTCCGGTTTCAGGGTCTTCAGGGTCCAGTACTTGTGCTTCCGGACGGCCAGGGTGGCCATGGCCGTTCCCAGCAAAGTGTAGCCAAGCAGCCCCAGCATCGTGGGCAGGATGACGGCGAGGTCTGCGCCGTAAATCAGGTGCCGCATGCCGTTGACCACGTATCCCATCGGCAGGAGTTGGTGCACCACGTGGAGCGGCTGGGGGGTGGTCTGCCAGGGGAACGTGCCCCCCGAGGAGACCAGCTGCAGGACAAGCAGGATCAGCACCACGAGCTTGCCGGGGGATCCCAGCAACGCGACGATTCCCTGGATGATCGCGCTGAACGCCATGGCGGCGGCCAGCATGAGGAACCACATCAGCCAGGGGTGGGCGGGGTTGAGCCCCAGCCCCACGTCGACCACCAGGGTCAGCAGGCTCGCCTGGACGGCGGAGACGGCCAGGAACGGAAGCCAGCCGCCGACGGCGATCTTCCACGCCGGGGCATTCGACGCCAGCGCCCGCTGGGTGACCGGCCGCATCGCCTGGATCAGCATAAAGACGCCGATCCACAGGGCCAGCGTGAGGAAGAACGGTGCCAGGCCCGCCCCGTAGGAGCCCGCCGTGGCCTGCGATACGTTGCTGACGGCGACCGGATCCGCCATCACCCTGGCCAGGCTGTCCTTCTGCGCGTCGTCAGGGTGGGGGACCTGGCCGGCGCCCTTGGCGAGTTCAGCTGCGAGCGTTCCGGCGCCGTCGGCGGCCGTGGCCGCGCCGCTTTCCAGCTGCGCGGCACCGTCGTTGAGGTCCTGCGCGCCCCGGGAGAGTTGTGCGGCGCCGTCCAGGGCGCTCTGCTGCCCGGCGGCGAGGGTGGCGGCGCCGCTGGTCAGCTGGTCCGCGCCCGCGGACGCCTGGCCGATGGCGGCGCCGAGGGCAGGGGTTGCTCCCGCCAGCCTGGCCGCACCGGCGCTGACCGCAGCGGACCCGTCCGCCAGTTGCTGGATCTGCGCCGCCGCGGCCGTGAGGGACGCTGCCGGGCCCGCGGACGCCGGCGTGGCCGGGTTGGCGTCGAAGTCCGCCAGGATGGCCTCTGCCTGGGCCGGGGTGATGGTCCCGGCGGCGACGAGCCGGCTGTTGGACGCGGTCACCCGGCTGCGTTGTGCCTGGGCGTTTGCCTGTTCGGCGGCGGCCTGCTGACCGGCCAGGACCCGCACCTTGGCATTGAGCGCGGCGTTGCCGGCCGCCACCTGCGCGGCGCCGTCCGCGAGCGTCCGGGAATCGGCAGGCAGGGTGGCGGTCTTGTCCTGGAGCTGGGTCAGTCCGCCGCTGAGCTGGGCTGCCCCCGTACTGAGGGTGTTGGCGCCGTCCCGGAGCTTGAGCTGGCCGTTGTAGAGTTCGGCGGCGCCGTTCTTGAGATCGCCCGTGCCCTGGTGCAGGGCGACCGTCCCATCGTGAAGGCTGGCGGTGCCCCCGGCGAGTTGCCCGGCGCCGTCGGACGCCATGAGCATCTGCGAGTGGATGGTCCCAAATCCGGTGAGGAGCTGATTGGCGGTTTCCTCACCGACCTCGGCGGCCACCGTGGTGTGCACGGCGGTGGTGAGCTTGTCCACGATGGTGCTCAGGAGGTAGTTGTTCGCGTCATTGGTGGTGACATTGAGCATGGCCTGGTTGGCGGCGTCGAAGCTGCCGGGGGAGACGAGGTTCGCCGAGAAGTCCTGGGGGATCTTCAGGGCGAAGGCGTACTTGCCCGTGCTCACTCCCTGGTCCGCTTCCGCCGTCCCGGAAACGGTCTGCCAGTTGAAGACGTGGCCGTCCACGAGGCTGTCCGCGACCTTCCGGCCAGCCTCGAGCCGGGTGCCGTCGGCGGAGGTGGCGCCGGAGTCCTCCACCACGAGCGCCGCGTCGATCTGGTTCAACTTTCCGTAAGGATCCCAGTTGGCGTAAAGGTAGACGGCCCCATACAGCAGGGGCACCAGGGCCAACGCCAGAATGGTCAGCTTGGGCAGCAGGCCGCCGGTCATGCGCTTGAGTTCGGAGCGGGCCAGCCGCAGCACCGTCACTTGGCGTCCTCGGTTTCGGGCGTGCTGGATTCAGCAGGCCGGCCGGCGGGAAGGTCTCCGTCAGGCGGCCCCGCGTTCCCGATCGCGGCGGTTGGACCGGTCCAGCCATCCGGGACGCTCATCACAACGGCGACGACGGCGAGCGGACGCCCGGCGTCGTACGCCAGTTCCTCCAGCTTCGGCAGCCAGTCGCCCGGATCGCCGTGGCGGTCCGGCGAGTCCACCACAAGCAGGTCGGTGTGCGGGTTCGCCAAGGCAAGCGCTGTGAGCAGGTCGATCCGCCGGGCGGCCGGAAGCTGCTCCGCCCACAGCCCGGCGATGTCCTCGAAGCGGTTGACCTTGAGCCATGGCTCGCTGAGCAGCGAACCCCGGTAGCGGCGCGGGATCAGGGCCAGGTCCTCAGTGGCGAGATCGCGGACGCTGAGGTGCTGCTCGGGTTCGTTTACCCCGGGGCTGTCCACCACGGCGCTCGCCTGCCGCAGGGTCTTGATCCGGGTGCTTCCGTTCCACTCCGCCCCGTCCCAGCGAAAGTGGCCGGCGGAAGGCTTGAGGCGTCCGCTCAGGGCCAGGGCCAGGGCGGTGCGCTGGTCCGCGCGTTTGCCGGAGACCAGCAGGAGTTCGCCGCGCCGGACCTGAAGGGAGGTGGCCGGCAGCAACTCATCCCGTCTGCCGCCAATCGAGAGTTGTTGCACGCCGAGCAAGAGGAGCCTTTCGCAGAAGAATGTCTACGACAAAGCTAACCAAACTGACCGGTCAGTTCAAATAGAAGCGTACAATTGTGATCAAGCAGACGGCCCCGCTCCGGTCCCCGGACCGGTTCAGAGCCCGTACTCCTCGAGCAGCCGGAGCCAGACCTCGCTGATCGTGGGGTAGGACGGCACGGCGTGCCACAGCCGGTCCAGCGGCACTTCGCCGACGATGGCGATGGTGGCGGCATGCAGCAGTTCGGCCACATCCGGGCCGGCGAACGTGGCGCCCAGGAGTACCCGGCGGTCCTCGTCGACCACGAGTTGGGCCCAGCCCTCGTATCGTTCGGCGTGCAGCGAGGATCCGGCCACCTGGATGGGCAGTTCCACGGAGGACGCCCTGAGGCCGGCGCGTTCTGCCTGCTGCACCGTCCGGCCCACGTTGGCCAGTTCCGGATCGGTGAACACGACGTTGGGAATCGCGTGGTCGTTGGCGGTCCGGGCGTAACGGCTCCAGGGGGCGGCCCCGCCGCTCAGCTCGCCTTTGGCCCGCGCGGCAATGGCGTCACCTGTGGCACGCGCCTCGTACTTTCCCTGATGGGTCAGCATGACGTTCCCGGCGGCGTCGCCGGCGGCGTACAGCCACGGGTCGGCGTCGTTCCCCGTACCGCCCAGCACCAGGCCCGTCGAGTCGGTGCTGAGCCGCAGCTCCTTCCCTTCCGCGGCGGCGAGGCCGACCCGCTCCAGCCCGATTCCTTCGAGGGCTGGATGCCGGCCGGTGGTGACCAGGAGCTTGTCCGCCGTCACGGTGCCGCCGCCCGCCAGTTCTAGGGTGAGGGAGCCGTCGTCGTTCTCCCGGACGCGCTCGGTTCCCGTGCGGAGCTTGAGAGCGATGCCGTCCGCGCGCAGCCCGGCGGCGACCAGCGCCGCTGCCTCCTCCGGGAAGGCGCCCAGCAGGGCGCCGCGGGCCACCAGGGTGACCGAAGCGCCGAGGCGGGCGAACGCCTGGGCGAGTTCGGTCCCGGCCACGCCGCCGCCCAGAACAGCCAGCCGGTCCGGGATCTCGCTCACGGCGGTCGCCTCCCTCGTGGTCCAGTAGTCCACCTCGGCCAGCCCCTCCAGGGGCGGTGCCGTGGGCGTGGACCCCGTGGCCACCACGACGGCCTGCCGCGCCGTGAGCGCGTAGCTGTTGCCGTCCAGTCCCGCGACTTCAACCTTGCGCGGGCCGGTGATCCAGCCGTGGCCGCGGATCAGCTCGATCCCGGTGTCCTCGACCCACTTGACCTGGCTGTCGTCCTGCCAGTTGGAGGTGAAATAGTCGCGGCGTTTGAGTACCGCGGCTGAGTCCAGGGTCAGGGTGACGGCCTCTGCGGCGCCGGACACGGCCTGTGCGCCGTGGAGTGCGGTGCCCGGGCGGAGCAGCGCCTTGGAGGGCATGCAGGCCCAGTAGGAGCACTCGCCGCCCACCAGTTCCGCCTCGACCAGGACCGCAGTCAGCCCGCCCTGCACCACCCGGTCCGCGACATTTTCGCCCACGGCGCCGGCGCCGATCACAATGACGTCGAATTCGCGTTCAAGCTGTGCTGTCATGGCAAAAGCCTACGCCGGGCCCGTGTCGATGAGCCTCGCCGGTGGCCCTGTGCAGGACGTGGGACCACCGCTACTGTTGGGACCACACTGGGGGAGGACGGGGCGATGGTGGCAGGCAACACGGCGGGCGGGGCCATGCCGCAAGCGAGGTTCAGTGCCCAGGCGAGGCTGAAGGCGCTTCAGGCGGACATTATGGAACTGATCCTGGAGCGGGAGCTGGAAGCCGGCGATCCGCTGCCGACAGAGCATGAGCTCGCCGCCGTGCTGGGCGTCGGCCGGAACACCCTGCGGGAATCCCTGAAAGCACTACAGGCCGTGGGCGTGATTGAAGTCCGTCATGGTTTCGGCATGTTCGTGGCCGCCAGCAATTTTGATGCCCTCAGGGATGGCCTCACATTCCGGGCCCGGCTGTCGCTGCGGCATCACGGGCAGGAAGCCCTGCAGCTTGTGGATGTGCGGCAGGCGCTGGAGGTGGGGCTGATCGCGGGGGCGATGGACCTGATGACCCCTGAGCACCTGGCGGCCCTCGAGGAATCCGTCCTCCGGATGGAGGCTCTGGCCGCTGCCGGGGAGAACTTCGTCGAGGCGGACGCCCAGTTCCACCGCCGGCTGTTCGAGCCGCTCAACAATGAGCTGCTGGTCAATTTGCTCGATGTCTTCTGGCAGGTCTACCGGCGGCTGCACCTCGAGCTCGGTGGAGCGGCAGGAACCGATCTCCCGGAAGCAGCCGCCGTGCATCGGGGGATTTTCGCCGCCGTCGCGACCGGGGACCGGGCGCTCGCCGCCCACCGGCTCAACGGCCACTTCGACGGCATCCGGTCCCGGATCAGCCAGGCCGTCTCGCCGTAGCGGTGCGCTGCCGCCGTCGGGCGCTGCACAGTCAGGGGTTAAGCAGTCGGACGTTAAACAAAAGATCCGCACCGGGGGACCGGTGCGGATCTTTTTCGTTGTGCGCCCAAAGGGATTCGAACCCCTGACCTTCTGTTCCGTAGACAGACGCTCTATCCAGCTGAGCTATGGGCGCATTCTCGGTTCTTGGAACTTCTCGCTCCCCGAACCTCGAATTACTTTACGCGAGATGGGGCCGTAGTTCCAAATCGAAACAGGTGTAATCTAGCTGACTAGACCGGTCTACGTGACCTTAGTCACAAAAAGTGGTCCCTTGGCATTGGTGATTCCTTGAATTTCCGCGGTTTTTGATTTCGGGGCCCCCGGACATCCCACATCTGGGCCCGATTCTGGGGGGTGATCTAGCCCTACATTTAGGACACACCACTGAACCCGAGGAAAGGTAACCGTAATGGGAGATCTGGCGCGACTGCCGTTGCTTGAAAAAGCACCCACCACACATGCTGGCCTGCTGGCATGGGTTGAAGAGGTAGCTGAACTGACCCAGCCGGACCGGATCCACTGGGTGGACGGCTCCGAGGAAGAGAACACCCGGCTCACGGACGAGCTCGTCGCCGCAGGCACGCTGACCCGCCTGAACGAGAAGCTGTTCCCTAAATCGTTTGCGGCATTCTCCGACCCCGCCGATGTGGCCCGCGTCGAAGAGCAGACTTTCATCTGCTCCGAGAACGAACGCGACGCAGGCTTCACCAACAACTGGATGGCTCCGGCGGAGATGAAGGCGAAGCTGCGAGGCCTCTTCAGCGGCTCCATGCGCGGCCGCACCATGTACGTCATCCCGTTCGTCATGGGCCACCTTGACGCCGAGGATCCCAAATTTGGCGTGGAGATTACGGACAGCGCCTACGTTGTCGCCTCCATGCGCATCATGGCCACCATCGGCACCGAGGTCCTGGACAAGATCACCGCCACGAACGCCTTCTTCGTCCCGGCGCTGCACTCCCTGGGCGCTCCGCTGGCCCCCGGCCAGGCCGATGTCGTGTGGCCCTGCAACCCGGACAAGTGGATCGTGCACTTCCCCGAGGAGCGCTCCATCTGGTCCTTCGGCTCCGGCTATGGCGGCAACGCCCTGCTGGGCAAGAAGTGCTACGCCCTGCGCATCGCGTCCGTGATGGCCCGCGACGAGGGCTGGCTGGCCGAGCACATGCTCATCCTCAAACTCACGTCCCCGGAGCAGAAAAAGTACTACATCTCCGCGGCCTTCCCGTCGGCCTGCGGCAAGACCAACCTTGCCCTGCTGGACCCGACCATCGAGGGCTGGAAAGTCGAAACCCTCGGCGACGACATCACCTGGATGCGGATCGGCAAGGAAGGCGAACTGCGCGCCACCAACCCCGAGGCCGGCCTGTTCGGCGTCGCCCCGGGCACCGGCTGGGGCACCAACCCCAACGCGATGCGCGCCATCGCCAAGGGCCACAGCATCTTCACCAACGTCGCCCTCACGGACGACGGCGGCGTGTGGTGGGAGGGCATGACTGAGGAAGTGCCTGCACACCTGACCGACTGGCAGGGCAACTCCTGGACGCCCGATTCGGACAAGCCCGCTGCCCACCCGAACTCCCGCTTCTGCACGCCGATCGACCAGATCGACATGCTGGCCGAGGAATACTTCAGCCCGGATGGTGTTGAGCTCTCCGCGATCCTGTTCGGCGGCCGCCGGAAGACCACCGTCCCGCTGGTGACCCAGTCCCGCACGTGGTCGAACGGCGTTTTCATGGGCTCCACGCTGTCCTCCGAGACCACTGCGGCTGCGGCCGGCCAGGTGGGCGTGCTGCGGCGCGACCCGATGGCCATGCTGCCGTTCATCGGCTACGACGCGGGCGACTACCTGAACCACTGGGTCAACCTCTCCGCCAAGGCCAACCAGGAGCGCCTGCCCAAGATCTTCCTGGTCAACTGGTTCCGCCGCACCGCCGACGGTGGCTTCGCGTGGCCCGGATTCGGCGACAATGCACGGGTTCTCAAATGGGCCATCGAGCGCATCGAGGGCAAGGCTGACGCCGTCGAAACCCCCATCGGCTACGTGCCGGCGGCCGGCTCGCTGGATCTCACCGGCCTGGACCTGACGCACTCCCACGTGGAAGATGCTGTCCGCGTCGACCCCGAGGAGTGGGCGGCCGAACTGGCCTCCATCGAGGAGTGGTACGGCAAGTTCGGCGACTCGCTGCCGGCCGCCCTGCGCTCCGAGCTCGAGGGCCTGAAGGAGCGGCTGGCGGCCCAGTAGCGGCCAGCGACCTCAGCTGACAACGACGGCGGCCCCGGACCTTGCGAAAGGTGCGGGGCCGCCGTCGGGACTTAGGTCCCTAGACCGCAGCCGGCCGGGGACCCTAGGCTCAAACGCATTCATCAGCCGGGCCGTCCGCCGACTGGAGAGCAGGCTGGGGGCATTCCATGCGCGCGCTGCTGTGCCCCCAACCTGCTCGCAGCGTGCGGGTGCTCAGGAGTCCACCTTGCTTGTCAGCGACGATATCCAGGCCTTGTCCAGGGCTGTCAGCGGCCCTGTCGCTTTGCCGGACAGCCCCGAATTCGCGGCCGAGACGTTCGCGTTCAACGCCGCAACAGTCCACCGGCCCGACGTCGTCCTGGGGGCCGAGACCGCGCAGGACGTCGCGGCCGGCGTGAAATGGGCGGCAGAACGCAGGCTCCCGGTCGCGGTCCAGTCCACCGGGCACGGCGCTGACTCAGCGGTTGACGGTGGCCTGCTGATCAGCACGCGGCGGCTGCAGGAGCTGCAGATCGATCCGGTCGAACGCACCGCACGGGTAGGTGCCGGCGTGAAATGGCGCACCGTGCTGGAGGCGAGCCTGCCCTTCGGTCTGGTCGGGCTGCACGGCTCCAGTACCGACGTCGGCGTCGTCGGCTACACGGTCGGCGGCGGGCTGCCCATATTGGGCCGGGCCCATGGTTTTGCGGCGGACCATGTCCGCAGCATGGAGGTCGTCACCGCGGACGGCGCATTGCGCCGGATCGACGCCGGGGCCGAAGCCGAGCTGTTCGCGCTGATGTGCGGGAGCAAGGGCAACCTCGGAATCGTGACAGAACTTGAGTTCAGCCTCTTTCCGCTGGGGGAGTTCTACGGCGGCGGGATCATCTATCCCGGGGCGGATGCGGCCCTCATCCTGGCGGCGTTCCGTGACTGGCTGCCCTCGCTGCCGGACGACGCCTCGCCGTCAATCTCCCTGCTGCGGCTTCCGGAGATGGACTTCGTCCCCGAGCCGCTGCGGGGCCAGTTTGTGGTGCATCTCCGCTTTGCCTTCCTGGGCAGCAGCGAGGAGGGCGACAGCCTGCTGGCCCCGATGCGTGCGGTCTCCAGGCCGCTGATGGACACCGCCGGTCCCATGAGCTATCTCGACGTTGACCAGATCCACATGGACCCGTCGGATCCGCTCCCGTTCATGGACGGCGGGGCCCTCCTGAAGGACCTCGGCGAAGAGACGGTCGCGGACTTGCTGGAGCTCGCGGGTGAGGGTTCGGACTGTCCGCTGCTTCTCGTCGAGATCCGGCCGCTCGGCGGGGCCCTGGCCCGTGCTGCATTGTCCCGTGCCGGGGAGCTGCCGAACGCCGTCTCGGGGCGGGACGCGGCGTTCCTGCTCTTCGTCCTCGGGTTCAACATGCCCCCGGTTGCCGAGGCCGTCGCTGCATTCGTCCGCGGGATCCTTGCTGCGATGGCGCCCCACTCCACGGGATTCACGCTGGTCAATTTCCATGGCGTGCCCGGCGATGAGGCCGACCGGGCCAGGGCCTGGTCGCCCGCTGTCTACGAACGGATGAGGGCCGCGAAGTCCAGCTACGACCCGGGGAACCTCCTGCGCTTCGGTCACACCATCACCGGGGTGCCGTCCGTGACCTGACGCGCCGTACGGCGGCTGCGCAGCGCAGCGCGCGTCACCACGACGGCGGCCCCGCACCTTTGTTGCGAAAGGTGCGGGGCCGCCGTC
Source organism: Arthrobacter ginsengisoli (assembly GCF_031456935.1). NCBI lineage: Bacteria > Bacillati > Actinomycetota > Actinomycetes > Micrococcales > Micrococcaceae > Arthrobacter > Arthrobacter ginsengisoli. Next base: position 72,605 of record NZ_JAVDVQ010000013.1, read on the forward strand.
GGACTCTCAATCGATGAGTGTTTTAGCTGGCCAGCCAGATGTCCGGGCCGAAGACCTCGTAGTGGATCTTCGTGGCCGGGATGCCGGCATTGATGGCCTCGTTGCGGATGCTCTTCATGAACGGCAGCGGACCGCACAGGTACAGCGAGGCGTTGGCCGGCAGGTCCACTTCGCGCAGTGACATGAAGCCCTCCTTGGTTCCGGCGACCGGCCGTTCCAGCCAGACCTGGAGGTCGGCGCCGTCGAGGCGCTCGACGTCGTCGGTCATCTGGCTGCGCAGCGCCCAGGACTCCAGATCGCTTTCCGCGTGTAGGACCAGGACCTGGCGGTCCGAGCCGGAGTCTGCGAGGGAGCGCAGGATGGACGCGGTCGGTGTGCAGCCGATGCCCGCGGAGGCCAGGACAACCGGTCCGTCGCCGTCCTTGAGGGTAATTTCACCGTAGGGGTTGGAGATCTCGAGAATATCGCCGACCTGGACGTTGTTGTGGAGCACCGGGGAGACCTCGCCGCCGTCGTCCTTCTTGGTGGTGAAGGCGCGGCGGGTGCCGGCGTCTGCGGACAGCGAGTACTGGCGGACCTGGCGCAGCCCGTCTGGGAGCTGGACCTTGACGCTCACGTACTGGCCCGGGAGGGCGGCGGTGATGGGAGTGTCGTCGGCCGGTTCCAGGGTGAAGGTCATGGAACCGGTGCCGGCGGCCGTCTTGGCGGCGACGCGCCACGGGCTCCACATTTTGCCGTTGGCCTGCGCGGCGTAAAGGCCCTTTTCGAGCTTGATCAGCGCGTCCGCCATGAGCCAGTAGACCTCGGTCCAGGCTTCGGCGATTTCCGGGGTGATGACCTCTGCCAGGTCTTCAGCGATGGCGGCGAAAAGGTGCTCGTAAACCACCTGGTACTGCGGTTCGGTGATGCCGAGGGAGGCGTGGCGGTGGGCGATGCGGGCCAGCACGGTCTCCGGCAGCGTTCCCGGATTGGTCACGAGGTGGCTGGCGAAAGCGGCGATGCTTCCGGCCAGGGCCTGCTGCTGGTTGCCGGAGCGCTGGTTGGAACGGCTGAAGAGCCCGTCCAGCAGTTCCGGGTGCGCTGCGAAGAGGCGGGCATAGAACTTGGGGGTGATTTCACCGATCCGGGAACCGACCAGCGGGAGGGTGGCCTCGATGACGGGGAAGGACTTGTCCGAGAGCATGTTGACTCCTGAGATAGGGGCCCGGGGTCTTCAACCGGACCGATGAAAATACTTGTATTTGAAATACAAGTATTTATGCCTCAGTTCTACATTACGTAGAAAACATCTTCAAATCGGAGGGATTCCCGGGCGTGGCGGTTCTGTGCAATGCGGGTCGGGCGAGGGCGGGGCCGATTCAGAGGCCCGGGCGCAGGCCGATCGCCTGGAACACCGGCGCCATCTGCCGGGAGGTCGGTAGGGAGGCGACGACGATGTCGTCCAGTTCGCGGTAGAAAGCCTCGCGGGCGCGGGACAGTGCCCCGCGGAGCCGGCACTCGTTGATCAACGGACAGGACCCGCCGGGAGCGACGCAGTCGGCCGGGTCGGTGCGGGTGTCCAGCTGGCGCAGGAGCTGGCCCACGGTGGCGGCGCGCCCGGCACTGCTGAGCCGCGAGCCGCCGTGCCGGCCGCGCTCGACGTCGATCATTCCCAGCTCGCGCAGTTTCCCCATCGCCTTGCTGACGTGGTTGTACGGCGTCGCGATGGCGTCAGCGATGCTCTGGGTGGTGAGGAGTCCGCCGTCGGGAGCGGCCGCGAGCACCATCATGGCGCGCAGGCTCACATCCGCGAAGGCGTTGATCTTCATACGACCAGTTTACCGGCGGTCTAGTCCACCCAGACGCCGGGCTCGTTCGTATCGGCGGAGAGCTCGCCGAATTCCAGGTCGTGCGTGTGCGGGTTCACGGCATAGGGCAGGACCGCGGCGAAGAGTGATCCGTCCCGGTGTTCCGCGGCGACGTGGATGGCGTCCGAGGCTTCTTCCAGCAGGGTGATGTCGCACACGATGGCGGCGGCGCGGAACTCGTCCCGGTGCTGGCGCAGCAGTTCCGTGAGGTCGCCGATCATCGAATCCGCATCAAAGTCGGCGTCCGTGCCCTCGGCCGCGTCGGCGGGCGTGACGGCAACCAGCCGGACTTCGCCGTCGTTCTCGACCACGAGGGCGAACGGCAGGAACCCGCCGTTGCGCTCGAGCTGCTCCTGGGCCGCGCCGACGCCGGTGCCGAGCAGATTTTCCAGATCCGTGGCACTGGCCTCCGGTACGCTGCCGCGCCAGGACGTCTCAGGGCCAGGCGCGGCGCTCTCGGTGGCGGTTTCCGCCGGCCGTTCCGACACGGTCCTAGCCCCGGACCAGCGCCAGGACGCGGTCGCGGACGCGCTCCATCGTGGCCTTATCCGTGGCCTCGACGTTCAGGCGGAGAAACGGCTCGGTGTTGGAGGGGCGCAGGTTGAACCAGTAGCTGCCGTCCGTGGCGATGAAGGTGCTGCCGTCGAGGTAGTCCACCTCGACGTCCTCGGCGCGGAAATCATGGCGGACCCGTTCCACGGCGCCGGCCTTGTCTTCGATTTCCGAATTGATCTCACCGGAGGACATGTATGGCTCGTATTCGCGGCCGAGTTCGGACAGCGGGCCGTCCTGTTCGCCCAGGGCGGCCAGGACATGCATGGCGGCCAGCATGCCGGTGTCCGCGTTCCAGAAATCACGGAAATAGAAGTGGGCGGAGTGTTCGCCGCCGAAGATGGCGCCCTCGGCAGCCATCACAGCCTTGATGAAGGAGTGGCCCACCCGGGTGCGGACGGCCCGGCCGCCGTGGCGTTCCACCAGTTCGGGGACGGCGCGGGAGGTCAGCAGGTTGTGGATGACGGTCGGGTTGGCCTCGCCGAGCCCCTGCGCGCGGCCGATCTCGCGGCGGGCCACCATTCCGGTGATCGCGGACGGCGAGACCGGGTCGCCCTTCTCGTCGATAACGAAACAGCGGTCGGCGTCGCCGTCGAATGCCAGTCCAATGTCCGCCCCGTGCTCGACGACGGCGGCCTGCAGGTCACGCAGGTTCTCCGGCTCCAGCGGGTTGGCGGGGTGGTTCGGGAAGGACCCGTCGAGCTCGAAGTACAGCGGGATGATCTCCAGGGGGAGCTTGGGCAGCAGGGCGTCGCCGAGCACGGCGGGTGTGGTGAGGCCGGCCATGCCGTTGCCGGCGTCCACGACCACCTTCAGCGGACGCGAGCCGCGGAGGTCCACGAGGCTGCGGAGGTACTCGGAGTAGCCCTTGAGGACGTCGTGGACGCCGATCAGGCCACGAACCGGAGCTGCGGGGATGGAACGGGAGTTGAGGTACCCCTCAGCCCGGGCCTGGATTTCCTTGAGCCCGGATTCGGAGGAGATCGGCTCGGCACCGGCCTTGGCCATCTTGATGCCGTTGTACTCCGCGGGGTTGTGGCTCGCGGTGAAGGTGGCGCCGGCCGCGTTGAGCGCCCCGCAGGCGTAGTACAGCTCATCAGTGGAAATGAGGTCGAGCAACTGGACGTTGGCTCCGCGCGCGGCGGCACCGTTGGCAAAGGCCTTGCTGAACTCGGGGGAGGAGGGGCGCATGTCGCCGCCGACCAGCACCGTTTTGCCCTCCAGCTGCAGGACGTCTACGAATGCAGCGCCCACCGCCTCGACGATTTCGGCGGTGATTGACTCGCCGACAATGCCGCGCACGTCGTACGCCTTGAAGGAGGCGGAGAGGTCAAAAGTCTTTGTCTGGTCCATAGTCACGCGTCTTATCTTACGTTGCAGCCGAACACGGCCGTGGCGGAGCGTCGACGGTATCTTCACCCCGCGGACAGCGGCGCATCCGCTGTGATTGTCCACATAGCGGCGTCCGTGGCTTCGCCGCGGTCGGAGGGGGCTGGGATACTGAAGCAATGGCCAATCACCAGAACGCTGCAGTCCTTTCCGCTTCCTCCCGCGCCGATGCGAACCCTTCCGGGGGCGCCGGGACACGGGAGCAGGCCCAGGAAGTACTGCGCGAACTGGTCGGGCACCCGGCGGCGGAGTTCCATGACGGCCAGTTTGAGGCCATTGAGGCCCTCGTCGACGGCGGCCGGCGGGCCCTCGTCGTGCAGCGCACCGGCTGGGGAAAGTCGGCCGTGTACTTTGTCTCGTCGCTGCTCCTGCGCCGCCGCGGCGCCGGACCCACCCTGATCGTTTCCCCGTTGCTGGCCCTGATGCGTGACCAGGTGGCCGCCGCGGCGCGGGCCGGGGTCCGTGCGGTGGCCATCAACTCCGCCAACCAGCTGGACTGGGACACCGTCCGCGAACAGCTCGCCGCGGACGAGGTTGACGTCCTGCTGGTCTCACCGGAGCGTCTCACCAACCCCTCCTTCCGCGAAAACCAGCTGCCCGAACTGATCCGCCGCACCGGGCTCCTGGTCATTGACGAGGCGCACTGCATCTCGGACTGGGGCCACGATTTCCGCCCCGACTACCGGCGCATCGCGGACCTGATCACCCAGCTGCCGGAGTCCGTTCCGGTGCTGGCCACCACGGCCACGGCCAACTCCCGGGTGGTCCACGACATCGAGGAGCAGCTGGGCGCCGGCGTGCTGACCATCCGCGGGGCCCTGGGCCGTGAATCGCTCCGGCTGGGCGTGCTGAGCCTGCCGGACTCCCGGGACCGGCTCGGCTGGCTGCTCACGCACCTGAAAGACCTGCCCGGCAGCGGCATTATTTACACCCTGACGGTCTCCGCCGCCGAAGACACCGCCCGGCTCCTGGCCGAAGCCGGCCACGAGGTGCTGGCCTACACCGGACGCACCGACCCCGCGGACCGGGAACGCGCCGAGCAGCTCCTCAAGGACAACCAGGTCAAGGCCCTTGTCGCGACGTCCGCCCTCGGCATGGGCTTCGACAAGCCGGATCTCGGGTTTGTGGTGCACCTGGGGGCGCCGTCCTCGCCGGTGGCCTACTACCAGCAGGTCGGCCGTGCCGGCCGTGGCGCGGCCAACGCCGACGTGCTGCTGTTGCCCGGTTCCGAGGACCGGGACATCTGGCAGTACTTCGCCACCGCGTCCATGCCGTCGGAGCAAAAGGCCGGTGCGGTGCTGACCGCCCTCGCCGAAGCGGGGACCGCCGTGTCCACGGTGGCGCTGGAGGCCCGCGTGGATCTGCGCCGGACGCCGCTGGAGCTGCTGTTGAAGGTCCTGGCGGTCGACGGGGCCGTGGAGCGGGTGGGCGGCGGCTGGCGTTCCACCGGGCGCCCGTGGACCTACGACGCCGAGCGGTACAGCCGGATCGCGGAGGCCCGGGTGGACGAGCAGGATTCCATGATGATCTACCAGGACACCGCCGGCTGCCGGATGGAGTACATCACCTCGGTCCTCGACGACGAGACCGCCCGCGCCTGCGGCCGCTGCGACAACTGCGCCGGGCAGTGGTTCCCGGCGGATATTGCCGCCGCGGCCACCGAGGCGGCGGGCCAGACACTGAGCCGTGCCGGTGTCCCGCTGGAACCCCGGCTGCAGTGGCCCAGCGGCATGGACCGGCTCGGTGTGCCGGTGAAGGGCAAGATCAGGCCGGAAGAGAGCGTTGCCAACGGCCGGGCACTGGCACGGCTCACGGACCTGGGCTGGGGAGGCGCCCTGCGCGAGGCCTTCGCCGCGGGAGCCCCCGACCGCACTGTGGACCCGGGCATGCTGCAGGCCTGTGTCCAGGTGCTGCGCGAGTGGGGCGCCGGGGACGCCCGCACGCCCGGCTGGAGCGGGGCCGGCCGTCCCGCCGCCATCATCAGCGTCCCGTCCCGCGGCAAGCCGGCCCTGGTCGACTCGCTGGCCCGTGGCATCTCGGAGATCGGCCGGATCCCGTACCTGGGGCAGCTGCAGCTCGAACACGGCGGACCGACCGGCGGGCGCGGCGGCAACAGCGCCTACCGCCTCGCCGGGGTCTGGGAACGCCTCGTGGTGGGACCGGAGCTGGAAGCAGCCCTGGCCGGGATCCAGGGTCGGAGCGTGATGCTGATTGACGATCTGGTCGACAGCCGCTGGACCGTGACCGTCGCCGGCCGCGCCCTCAGGCGCGCGGGCGCCGGGGCGGTGCTGCCGCTGGTGCTGGGCCAGGCCGGCTGACCTCGGCCCCGGCGTGGCGGGGCAGCGTCAGGCTGTCCAACGTGCTCACCAACATCACCACCGCAATCGCCAGGAACGCGGCGCGGTACGGTGCCGCCGGATCCCCTCCGGCAGCCCCCGCGCCGCCCAGCAGAGGACCGCTGGTCTCGAAAACCCTGATCAGCAGCGCTCCGATGGCGATCCCGGCCGCCGTCGCGAGTTGCACCAGGGTCGCGGAAACGGCATTGGCGGACGGCAGCCGGGCGGGAAGCATGTCGGCGTACTGCACCGAGGCGTAGGCCGAGAAGCCGATGGACCGGAAGGCTCCGCTCGCCACCAGCAACGCGAAAATCAGCGGCTCCGGGGTGCCGGCGTCGAGCAGGGCGCACAGCGCAAAAGTGGCCGCCGAGGCCAGGGACGCGAAGACCAGCACCGGTTTGAAGCCGAAGCGCCGGATGAGCGGGGTGGTGGCCGGTTTGATCCCGATGTTGCCCACGAACACCGCCGCGACCAGGACCCCGGCGCGGAGCGGATCCCAGCCGAAGCCGTTCTGGAACATCAGGGGCAGCAGGAAGGGCACAGCACTGATGGTCAGGCGGTAAATGAAGCCGCCGGTCGCCGTGGCGCGGAACGTCCGGGCGGAAAAGACCCCCAGGTCGAAGAGCGGTGAGCGGGCCCGCCGCATCCACCAGCCGGCGGTGCCGAGGAACAGGAACCCTGCCGTGATGCCGATCGCCGCCAAGCCACCGGACTCGCGGCCGCCGGCCAGTTCCAGGCCCACCATGACGGACCCGACGCCCAGCGTCGTGAGCGCCAGCCCCAACCAGTCAAGGCGCCGTTTGCGGTCACCGGCAGTAGCCGGGACCAGCCGCATTGCCGTGAAGAACGCCGCGAGTCCGAGCGGGAGATTGATCAGGAAGATCCAGTGCCAGGACAGGAACGTGGTGAGCGCCCCTCCCACCAGCGGGGCGAGGACGGGTGCCAGCAGTCCGGGCCACACCAGGTAGGCCGTGGCGCGCAGCAGGTCCTTCTTGGCCGTTCCGCGGAGCACCACGAGGGTGCCCACCGGGACCATCATGGCGCCGCCTGCGCCCTGCAGCACCCGGCTGAGCGTCAGCATGGTCAGGTCCTGGCTGAGCGCGCACAGCAGCGAGGCCACCGTGAACGTGGCTATGGCCAGGCAGAACACGCGCCGCGCCCCCAGCCGCTCGGCCAGCCAGCCGCTGAGCGGGATCCCCATCGCCACCGTCATCAAATAGGCGGTCATGGTGATGCTGACGTCCGCTGACGGGACGGAGAAATCCGCCGCGATGCTGGGGATCGCGGTGGTCAGGACAGTGCCGTCGAGGAACTCCATAAAGAACGTCCCGGCGACGAGCAAAGCCAGGCGCGGACTCCAGGTGTCAGCGGTTCTGCTGGCAGCCGCCCTGTGCGGCGAGGGCTCGCTCATGCGGGCAACGGGCCGGACTCCAGCACCGCCATGGCCGCGTTGTGCCCGCCGATCGCGCTGACGGCACCGCCGCGCCGGGCGCCGGAGCCGCAGAGCAGGATCCGCGGGTCATCCGTTGCGACGCCCCAGCGCTGCGCCGGGGTGTCCCGGGGCGCATCGTCCTCGACGAAGGGCCAGTCGAGGCCGCCGTGGAAAATGTTGCCCCGCGGCATGCCGACCGCCCGCTCGATGTCCAGGGTGGTCTTGGTTTCGATGCAGGGCCGCCCGTCCGGGCCGGTCAGCAGCAGCCCTTCGACGGGTTCGGCCAGGACCGAGTTCAGCGACTTCAGGACTGCGGCCTGCAGTTCCGCCCGGCGATGGTCGTTGTTTTCCGGAGTTATCAGCCGGTCCGGGACGTGCAGGCCGAACACGGTGAGGGTGTGCGCTCCGGCAGCCTGGAGCTCCGGGGACAGGATGCTGGGATCCGTGAGGGAATGGCAGTAGATCTCGCAGGGCAGCGGGTCCGGGATGGTTCCGGCCGCGGCGGCGACGTAGGCGGCGTCAAGCTGTGACCAGGTCTCGTTGATGTGGAAGGTCCCGCCGAAGGCCGCCTCCGGGCCGACGCTGCGGTCCAGCAGCCGGGGGAGCCGCTGCAGCAGCAGGTTCACCTTGACCTGGGCGCCCTCCCGGAGGTGGTTCGGGTTCCGCGCGGCGTTCGCGCCGGCGCCCCTCAGCCGGTCCAGCACCACCGGGGCCACGTTGGCGAGGACCCACGAGGCGGAGGCGGTGTGCTCGGCGCCGTCGTGGCGGTAGCTGACCTCGCCTCCCGGGCGGACGGCAGTGACGTCCGCGGACGTTAGGATGGTCGCGCCGGCGTCGCGGGCGGCCCGTTCCAGTTCGCCGGAGACGGCGCCCATGCCGCCGACGGGGACGTCCCAGTCGCCCGTTCCGCCGCCGATCAGGTGGTAGAGGAAGCAGATGTTCTGCTGCAGGTCCTCGTCGCCGGCCCGGGCGAAGGTGCCGATCAGCGCATCAGTGAGGACGACACCCCGGACCAGGTCGTGCTGGAGTTCCCGGGCGATCGTGTCACCGATGGGACGTTCAATCATGGCGTCCCACGCCGGCTCCGCCCCGGATCGGGCCGCGAGTTTCCTCGCCTCGGAGCGGGTCGGCAGCGGCGAGGTCATGGTGGGCCAGAGGGCCTCGGTGAGTTGCCGGCAGCGGGCGTAGAAATCGGTAAAGGCATGGAATTCGCCGTCGGGCGCCCCTACCGCGGCAAAGGACGCAGCGGTTGCCGCGGCATCCCCGTTATCGACCAGCAGGGCCTTGCCGCCGTCGTGCGGGTCTGGGGTGTAGGACGAATACCGCCGCCGGGCCAGCCGGATGTGCAGGCCCAGATCGTCAATGACGCGCTGCGGGAGCAGGCTTACGAGGTACGAATACCGCGAGAGCCGCGCTTCGACGCCGTCGAACGCCCGGGCGGACACCGCGGCCCCGCCGGGATGCTCAAGCTTCTCCAGCAGCAGGACATTCCGGCCGGCCTGGGCCAGGTACGCTGCCGCGGCCAGTCCGTTGTGGCCGCCGCCCACGATGATCGCGTCAAACACGTTGTTCCTCGACATGGGCTTATCCTGCCACCAGGCCGCCGGGAAGGCGTCCGGTGTCCGGCACCCGGACGCGCCGGGTACGCAAAAGGCCCCGGTCCAGGACCGGGGCCAAACGCGGAGACGGGGGGATTTGAACCCCCGGTGGAGTTGTGCCCCACACTTCATTAGCAGTGAAGCCCATTCGGCCGCTCTGGCACGTCTCCAATTGCTAGTAACTAGCCAACCAAGGATACGCAGAAGGGGCCACGCAGTGCAAAACGAGCAGCGCGGGGTCGCTCCGCGCCGGTCAGGCGCCCCCGCCGGCCAGGGACCGCCAGAGGAAGTGCTGGCTGCGGCTTTGCAGCGCCGCGGCCTGCCGGTTGTCCGACGCGCCCGCATGGCCGCCTTCCAGCGCCTCGTGGAACCAGACGTTGGGGATGCCCATCGCCTGCATCCGGGCGGCCATCTTGCGCGCCTGGACCGGGCCCACGCGGTCATCCGACGTGGCCGTCCAGATGAACGTCTCCGGGTAGTCCACCCCATCCCTGAGCAGATGGTACGGGGAGAACGTCTTGATGAAGTCCCATTGCTCGGGAACGTCCGGATCGCCGTATTCGGCAATCCAGGAGTACCCGGCGGACAGCTTGGAGTAGCGGCGCATGTCCAGCAGCGGGACCCCGCAGGATACCGCCCCGAAGAGCTCCGGATAGGTGGTGAGCATGTTCCCCACCAGCAGCCCGCCGTTGGATCCGCCCACGCAGCCGAGCCGCGCGCGGGACGTTACACCGCGGGAAATTAGGTCCGCGGCCACGGCGGCGAAATCCTCGTAGGCCCGGTGCCGCTTGTCCTGCAGGGCCGCGCGGTGCCACGAGGGGCCGTATTCGCCGCCGCCGCGGATGTTGGCCACAACGTAGACGCCGCCGCGGGTGTGCGGGGCTTCCCCGCCGTTCCCGGCGGATTCCCCGGTGCGGCGCTCCAGCCAGGCCCGGCCGATCGCGCCGCTGTAGGCCGGTGTCCGCGAGATCTCAAAACCGCCGTAGCCGGACAGCTGGGTGGGATTCTGGCCGTCGAGCGCGAGGTCTCTGGACGCCACCTGGAAGTACGGCACCCGGGTGCCGTCCCTGGACACGGCAAAGTGCTGCTGGACCTCATAGGCCCCTTCGTTGAAGAACGACGGCGAGGACCGGATCACCTCGTGGGTGCTGTCCACGCCGCCCCGGTCGCCGCGCTTCAGCGTGCCGCGGGTCAGCGTGCTCGGCGTGGTGAATCCAGTGGCCACGAGCCAGAAGTCGTTTCCCGCGCCGGGCGCCTCGCCCTCGGCGACCGGTGCGGCGCCGTCGGTCCCGTCGTCGTCCGAGTCATCGGCGGTGTCCTCGTCGTCGACGGCGTAGGCGTTGACGTCGTGAAGCGGCGGGCAGGCGTCCAGCACGGTGGCGGCCCAGGCGGCGTCTGTGCCGGGCTGCTGCGGATCGAGGACCCGGATCTCTGAGGAAACGTCGCGCAGCAGGTTCAGCAGCAGGAAATCCCGCGTCCAGCTCCAGGACTGCAGGGAGGTGTGCTCATCCGGGGTGAACAGCACGGACAGCTCCCGGCCGCCGGCAAGGAAGGCCTCGAAGTCGGCTGCGAGCAGGGATCCTGCCGGGTAGCTCGTTCCGCCGACGGTCCAGTCCTGCTGCGGCCGGAACAGCAGCCATCCGCGGTGCGAGCTGAGGTTGACGTCCGCCGGCACGTCGAGCTGCACCCACTGGCCGTCGCGCAGCACCGAGGTGGTCTTCTCGAAGAAGCTGATCCAGTCCACGGCGAAGGTCCGCTCGAAGCCCGGGGTGGAGTCATGCGCCACAAGCGCCATCATGTGGTCTTCGGGGATCTCGAACAGCCGCTCCGCCGCGGTCAGGGATCCGCCGCGGCGCAGTTTGACTCCGGTCCGGGCGTAGGACGACGTGGTGCTGGGCAGTCCCTCGGCCGTGGAGGAGACCAGCAGGGTGTCGGCGTCGAGCCAGGAGACGTTGCCCTTGGCGGTGGGCAGGTCAAAACCCCCGGCCGCCGGGTCAACGAAGCTGCGGGATTCGACGTCGAACTCGCGGTATCGGTTCGCGTCGCCGCCGTCGGGGGAGAGGGACAGCAAGGCCCGCCGGTGTGTCCCACCCGTGGCCGGGCGCAGGAAGTTGGCGCCGTGGAAGACCCATTCCTCGCCTTCCGCCGCCGCGAGCGCATCCACATCCAGCAGCAGATCCCACTCCGGTGACCCGCTGCGATAGCTGTCCCAGCTGGTCCGGCGCCAGAGTCCCTTGGGGTTCGCCCGGTCCTTCCAGAAGTTGTAGTACCAGTCGCCGCGCTTTCCCACCATGGCGATCCGGTCGGTGGAATCCAGTACTTCGAGGATGCTGTCTTCCAGCGAGGTGTACTCCGCGTCTTCCAACAGCTCCTCGGTGCGGGCGTTTTGTTCGCGGACCCAGGCAAGCTGTTCCTCGCCGTAGATCTCCTCCAGCCAGATGTTCTCGTCGACGGGTTCGGGCGCGGGCGGGGGAGCAGCTTCGGCGGTGGTCATCATTCCATCCAAACAACATCGGCGCGCCAGTGGCAAGTCACACCAGGCGCTGCAGCCGCGGGCGGGGGCGCCAGGCGGTCCGGGCCGGGTGCCGGTAGCGGATACGCTGGATGCCGTGGGCATATCGCAGAGCATCCGGACGGCAGTGATTGGCGCCGGCCCCCGGGGCACAAGCGTGCTGGAGCGGCTGCTGGCCAACTGGGCGCCCGCCGGACCGGACACCACCTTGCACATTGATGTTATCGACCCCTATCCCGCAGGGCCGGGACACGTCTGGCAGCCCGGCCAGTCCCGGCTGTACCTGATGAACACGCAGTCGTTCTATCCCACCGTCATCCCCGAGGACCCTGACCTCGCGCGCCCGCTGGCCGGCCACACCTTCGACCGCTGGCGTGAACTGCAGCAGCACCAGCCCCACCCCTCCCTCACCGCCGAGGATCGCGCCGAACTCTCCGGGCTGGGGTCCACGGACTTCCCCAGCCGGGCCCTGTACGGGCGCTACCTGCGCTCCACCCTGGACGAGCTGCTGTCCCGCCTTCCGGCCGGCGCCACGGTGGACTTCCACAACACGGCGGCGACCTCCGTCCGCCACGCTGCCGCGCCCGGGCCCGGAGACGACGGGCGTGTGCGGTTCGACGTCGGACTGGCCGACGGCGGGGTCCTCACCGTCGATTCCGTGGTCCTGGCCCTCGGCCACCTGGAATCGCGGCTCAACCCCGAACAGCGCGACCTCCAGGCGGCGGCGGAGGAGCTCGGGCTGCTGTACCTGCCTCCGGCGGCCCCGGCCGACGTCGACTGGTCGCTGGTGCCGGCGGTCAAGCCGGTGCTGGTGCGCGGCATGGGCCTGAACTTCTTCGATGCGATGGGCCAGCTGACCGAAGGCCGCGGCGGACAGTTCCTGCCCGGCGAGAATGGCGGACTGAGCTACCTTCCCTCCGGCCGCGAACCGCTCATCATCGCGGCCTCCCGGCGCGGCACCCCGTACCGGGCCAAAGCGACCCTCGCCGGGTACTACCCCGAGGCCGTGACGCTGAGGTACTGCACGGAAAGCGCCGTGGCGAAATTCGCGGAGGCGGGAATCCGGCCTGCCTTCGACCATGACCTCTGGCCGCTCCTGCACCGCGACGCCCTCTGGGCTTACTACTCGACGCTGGCGCGCTCGCAGCCGGGTGCCATCCTGACGGAACCGAAGGAGTTCCTGAAGGCGCTGGAGGAGGCGCTGCATCCGCACGCGCACTCCGCCGCGAAATGGGACGACCTGGTGGACTCCGTGCTGGAAATCCACGTCCGCCCCGCCCACCGGCTTAACCTGCTGGGGCTTGCGGCACCGCTGGCGGGGAGGTCGTTCGCCACCCGCGCGGAACTCGACAACGCCGTCGTCGAGTATCTGCTCGACGACGCCCGGCGTTCCGCCCTGGGGGAGGATGACCCGGTGAAGATGACCATCGGCGCCCTGCACCACGGCAGGGCCGTGCTGAAGACCGCCGTCGCGGACGGCGGCATCACCGATGAATCGTGGGTCGCGGGCCTGCGCGGCTGGTTCGAATCCTTTGTGGAGGGCCTGGCCAGCGGACCGCCTGCACTGCGGTCCGAACAGCTCGCTGCCCTGGTCAGCGCCGGCGTCGTGCGGTTCGTCGGCCCGGACCCGAAGTTCGGCGTGGACCGCAAAGCCGGGACCTTCACGGCGGTCTCGCCCTGGGTGGGGAACAGCGCGGACGACGCTGCCGGGGAAGTCGTGCAGGCCGTGGCCATGGTCGAGGCCCTGGCGCCGGCCAACAAGGTCGCCGTCAACCAGTCGCCCCTGCTGGAGCATTTGCTGGCCGAAGGTCTGGTCCGCCCGCGGCTCGTGATGACGGTCGAGGGAGCCCCGGTGCCGACGTCCGGACTGGACGTGACGCCGCACCCCTACCGGGCGCTGGGCGCAAACGGCTCGGTGACCGAGGGCCTGTATGTCCTGGGGCTGCAGCTGTCCGCCGTGCAGTGGGGGACCGCCATCGCGGCCGAGGCCCGGCAGAAGAGCGGACCCGTGTACCGCAGCGGCCAGCGCACGCTGCGGGACGCCGACGAGATTGCCCGTGCCATCCTCGGGCGCTGACTGAGTCCCGCCGTCGGACCACCAGAGTATGGGCATGCCCCGCCTCCGGCCCCGCGAAAAGTGGGCATGCCCCGCCTCCGGTCTCACGAAAAGTGAGCATGCCCTCCGTACGGGCTGAGCGAGGGACATATGGGCTATATGTCCGTTGCTGCAGCCCGGGGGAGGGCATGCTCACTGGTGCGGGGCTACGGGCGCTAGCCCTTGAGGCACTGGCGGTAGGCCGCCATTGCCTTGCCGTAGTTCGCCTGGCCCACGATATCCGCGGAACGCTCCGGCTTGACCGGCGCCGTGCACGTCGGCGGGACCGGAACGCTGGCTGCCACCAGGACGGCCGTCTTTACCACAGTGCCGGATTCGACGGCGGTGAGCACCAGGGTGCCTGTGCCGGGTGCGGCGCCAGCGGGAACCGCCACCGCAACCGTGGCGGCGCCCGCGGAAACCGGCACCGTAGCCAGGGTGGTGATGACGCCGTTCGCGTCCGTGAACTCGGCGCGCAGCGAGCTGTTCACCGGGCTGCCCAGCGAAGTGAGATCCAGCTTGGAGACCGCCAGGGTGATGGACTCACCGCTCTTGACCTCGGCGGTGGTGGTGTTCACCACGGCAACGGAGCGGCGCGCGAAGTCCGGCGAGACCGGGCTGTTTGCCTGCAGGTACTTGATCCACGCGTCGCGGTCCACGAGTCCGGAATCCCTGGTGTCGGTGCCGGACTTGAAGATGCGAAAGTTGTCGCCGCCCGTTGCCAGGAAGCTGAACGTTCCGATCCGGTAGGACTGCGCCGGGTCAATCCGCTCGCCGTTCACCCGGATCGAGGTAATCCGGTCCCCGGCGGCGCGGGCGCCGTCGTAGGTGTAGTTGACGTTCTTGGACAGGCCCAGCTGCTGGTAGGCGCGGCTGGGAACCGTGCCGTCCGGGTTGGTCTGCCACTGCTGCTCCAGGAGCGTCTTGAACTGCCCGCCGGTCAGCGAGGTGGTCCACAGGTTGTTCACGAACGGCAGGACCGCGTTGGCCTCGGCATAGCTGATGGTCCCGTCCGGTGCGTGGTACAGCTCGTTGCGCAGCCCGCCCGGGTTGACGACGCCGATCTCGGCACCGCCGAGTTCCGGGGTCTTGAGCGAATCAACCAGGGAGTCAGCGACGAGGTTGCCCAGGGTGGACTCGCTGCCACGGTCGTCGCGCTTGGCCGGGGAACCGGCGAACGCCGTCGTAATGTCGGCGGTCACCGCGCCGACCGGCTGGTTGCCGACCACTGCTGCGTCTGCCAGGGCTTTCTCGACGATGGTCTGGACCGCGGCGACCCGGGGGTAGTCGCGGACGAGAACGTCAGCGGGCTGCTCCAAGGTGGTGGTGCGCTGGACGTTGCCGGCCTTGTAGCTGGTGACCGACATGGTCTTCGTGTCGATGGTCAGCCGGATCTGGCCGATGAACTCGCCGTAGTTGCCGGTCTGGACGATCGGGCGGGTCTTGCCCTCAACGCCGGGGACCGGGGCATCCCACGAATACTGCTTGTGGGTGTGGCCGTTGAAGATCGCGGCAACATCCGGGGTGACCTCGGTGACCATCCTGGCGAAGGGGCCGCCGGCGGCGACTTCCTGCTCCAGGGTGGAACCCTCCGGGGCGCCGGCGCCGGCGCCGTCGTGGTTTTCCACGATGATCACGTCGGCGAGTTTGTCCGTCTTGATCTTGGCGGCGACGCGGTTGATGGCTTCGACGGCGTCGCCGAACTCGAGGTCGGCGATGCCCGCGGGGGTGACCAGGGAGGGGACTTCCTGCGTTACGGTGCCGATCACGGCGACCCTGACGCCGTTCAGGTCGAGCACGGTGTATTCCGGCAGGGCCGGTTCGGTGGTGCCCTTCTTGTAGACGTTGGCGCCCAGGTAGGGGAACTTGGCGTTGCTGCCGCCCGCGATGACACGGTCGCGCAGATCGGCCCAGCCGCCGTCGAACTCGTGGTTGCCCACGGCCGAGGTGCGCAGCTCCAGGGCGTTCAGCACATCGATGGTCGGCTGGTCCTTGGCCACGGCCGAGGCGAACAGGGAGGCGCCGATGTTGTCGCCCGCGGAGAGGAATGCCGTGGCGCCGGGGGCAGCCGCGGCCCGCAGCTTCTCGATGGTCCCGGCGAAGAACACGGTGTTGGAATCGATGCGGCCGTGGAAGTCGTTGATGCCCAGGAGGTTCAGTTCAACGCTGGCGGGGGTGGACGGCAGGTTCAGGCCCACCACCACCGGGTCGTGGTCGCTCGCCCGGAACTGGTCAGGAGCGTAGTAATCGGTCACGTTGTTGTTGTAGCGGCTGTACTCCAGTGCCACGGACTCCACCGAGTTGATATTCCAGATGTCCGCGCCGGTGACGACGGCGTTGGCTCCGGGTGAGGCGAGGATGTGGTCCAGGGAACCCACCAGGCCACCGAAGAGGTAGGAGTGCTTGGCGGACCCGTCGGCGTTCGTGGCCTTCTCGTCCTGGTTGACGTACCCGGCGGCCGTGAGGACGTTGATCGGGTCCTCCTTGGCGTAGGCGTTGAAGTCACCGATCAGGAAGACTTTGTCGGTGCCTTTGGATTTCTGCAGTTCGTCCGAGAACGCCAGCAGCGACTGGGCCTGGGCCGTGCGGGCGAGGTTCGAGGCGCCCTGGCCCTTGTCGGTGTCGTCCGGCGTGGCCGCTGAGCCCTTGGACTTGAAGTGGTTGGCGATCGCGATGAACTTCTTGTCATCGGAGGCGCCGACCGGCTTGAAGACCTGTGCGAGCGGCTTGCGGGCCGTGGCGAACGCGACAGTGTCGTTGTGGATGATGGATTCGCCCACCGGCTCTGCTGCGGACTTCTTGAAGATGAAGGCGGTGCGGATCATGTCCTCGTCGGCCAGCGGGGGTGCGTTGGCGGGAGTGCGGACGTAGTCCCAGATCCCCGGCGTGGCGATGTTGAGGTTGTCGACCAGCTTGGCCAGGGCGTCGTCGCGGTCCTTGCCGAACTGTGCCGAGTTTTCGATTTCCATGAGGGTCACAACGTCGGCGCCGGACTTGGAAATGGCGGCGACGATCTTGTCCTGCTGGCGCTGGAGGTTTTCGGCATTGGCCGCGCCGCGGGCGTCGCAGCCGCCGCGGACGGTGATCGGGTTTCCGTCGCGGTCCGTGTAGTAGGTGCATCCGGTGAGCTGGTCGCCCGTGGTGGGGAAGTAGTTGAGCACGTTGAACGAGGCGATCTTGAGGTTGCCCCCGACCGATGCCGGGGTGTCCGTGCGGGTGGTGGCGCCAAAGCTTGCCGGCTGGACCGTGTCCGCGTTGGCGGGGGTCAGCTGGGTCAGCGGCTGGAACTTCCAGGAGCTGTTGGTGTAGCTGAGCACCACGTTGGTCTTGAAGGTCACCGGTGCGCCGACGCGGACGGGGTCCGCCGTGGTCAGGTACGGCAGTTCCAGGGCCTTGGTGGCGGCGTCCTTGAGGAAGTTGGTGGTGGCGCCGTCGTCGAGTTTGATGCCGCGGGCGGCATTGGCGGCGACGGTGGCGGTGTATTCGGCCGAGCCGAACGGCGCGACGGCGGTGGGCTGCTCCAGCGGGGTGGTGCCGCCGGCCAGGCCGATTTCGCCGTACTGGTTCAGCGAGTAGTTGTCAGTGACCGTGACGGGTCCCTGCGGGGTCAGCAGCATGCCTTCGAGCGCTTCGCGGAAGGCTTCCCCGGCCGGGAGGGCAAAGCCGGTGGCCTTGACCTCGGGGGCGGCCTCGGTGAGCTTCTTCATGTCCGCCGCGGCGGCCACCGTCACCTGGGTCATGCCGAAGTATTCGCTGACGGCGCCCGTCACCTCGACGTAGTCGCCGATCTGCACGGAACCGGCTGTGGCGGCCGAGTAGACGAAGATGGCGTCTGACGCCGTGTGGTTGGCGGGGGTCAGGTCTCCGCCGGTGCCGGGGGTCTGGATGTAGTAGCCGGCGAACCCGCCGGTGGGGAACGCCGCGGTGACCTTGCCGCGGGTGGTGACCGAGGTCCCGACCAGCGGGCTCGCGGCGCCGTCGCCCTGGATCTCGGAGATGGTCCGGGCTGCCGGCGGAGTGCCGGGTCCGGGGTCGACGGGAGGATCGACCGGGGTGGCGGCACCGTTGGTGGCCTTGGGGGTGATTGTGGCGTTGAGGCTGAAGTCGGCGGAGTTGTTGTTGCTGTCCCCGCCGTTGCTGCGGTTCAGGCTCTTGACGTCACCGGTGCCGGAAGGTGCTGTGGCCGCCAGGGTTTCGAAAGTCAGCGAGCTGCCATAGCCGAGGAGATCGGCCACGTTGACCGGCTCGACGACGGAGCCGGTGCCGAGATCGGTGACGGCGGTTGCCTGCTTCGCCAGCACGACCGTTCCGCCCCCAACGGCGGGGTTGAAACCGGTGGCCGTGGTGTCAGCGGCGGGCAGGTCCAGCCCGACCGTGCCATTGCTCCCGCCCTTGAGCAAATAGAGGCCCTTGGCCGCGATGGTGCCGGTGAGGGGTACAACACTGCTGGGGACGCCGGTACCCGTCGCGGAGCGGTACTGGAGGGACCAGCCGTCCAGCGAGACCGGGGCGTCGGACGTGTTGTACAGCTCGACGAACTTGTTCTTGAAGGCCGCTCCGGTGCTGCCGCCGCTGAGGTAGGCCTCGTTGATAATCACTGGCGAACTGCCAGCCGCTGCCGGGGAGACCTCCACGGCAAACGCCGGCACAGCCGCCAGCGGGGCTGCGATGAGCCCCGCCGACAGCGCTGTGCCCAGCGCGGTCTTCCAAGGTATGTGTTTCATCCGCTCTAACTCTCATTAGGTGCCCGGGTAAGGGCTGGGTGGAAGGTGCCCGCGTGATGCCGCGGACCGGCCGGTCATTACTCCTGGTCAAGCAATTCCCGGCACATCAAAACAGGGGTGAATGAACACGATGTGTCTGGCATGTGCATTCGGCGAGACGTCCCCCAGCGGAACGCGTCACACCAGGCCCGGGAACCCCCAAGGCCCGCCCCAGGGACGGGCCTGGCGTGGCTCCGGAGCCGCGTCAGGTGGATCATGCCCGGCCACTCCGGGCCGGCATGGCAAAAGAATACCGGCCAGTAGCCCACGTGGAAGTGGCTGGCCGGTATTTCCCAGGGCAGTTTTGCGCAAGGATTTCTGAAGTTTTTCCTCAGCTTTTCCTGAGGTCAGAAGCGGGGCTCAGATGCCCCGAACCGGCGTATCTAAGAGGTCGCTCCAATGATCTTGAACATCGCACCGGTCGGGTCAGTGAGGGTGGCCAGCCGTCCGAACGGGGAGTCCTCCGGCCCGTCGATCACCTTGGCGCCCAGGGATACGGCCTTCTCGACGGAGGCGTCCGCGTCATTCACGGCGAAGTAGACCTGCCAGTGGGAGGGGACCTCCGCCGGGAGGTAGCCCGAAGCATCCATGATCCCCGCCTTGGCGTCGTCTCCGGCGCCCAGCGTGGCGTAGCGGAACTCAGGGGTGTCACTCATGACCTCGGTGTCCCAGCCGAAGACGTCCTCGTAAAACGTGACCGCTGCGGCGTAGTCCTTGGTGTGAAGCTCATGCCATGCCGGTGTTCCGGCTTCGGCGGCGAGCTCGTAGCCCTTCATCTCGCCGGGCTGCCAGAGGCCGACGGCCGCCCCGGTGGCGTCGCCGATCATGGCCATACTTCCTTGTTCGGGCACATCCATGGGTTCCACGTAGACCTGGCCGCTGTGCTCCAATGCGTTTTTGACCGTCGCTCTGGCGTCGTCGGTGCGGAGGTACGTGGACCACACATCGGGGAAGTTCGCCTGGCCTTCCTGCTTCTGCATCATTCCGGCCACGGACCTGCCGTTCCTCCGGGCCGTGATGTAGCCGCCGTATTTTTCCTGGTCGCCCGTCTCGAAGGTCCAGTCAAAAAGCTCGCCGTAGAAGGCCTTGGCTTTTTCGGTGTCGGAGGTCATCAGGTCGATCCAGCACGGCGCTCCGTTGGAGTGGTGGGGTGTGGGCATGGTGGGCTCCTGCTCTGTTCCGCGGCCGGAGGAGTGCTGCCGGGCGCCGGGAATCTTGTGGGTGGTGAAGACAAAGTGAGACTATGCCGGAGCCCCGACGGTTTCAATGGTTCCCCGGTACCGGCCCCCGGCGGGACCGGCCTGCCCGCGCCCTGCAGATCCTGCGCGCAAAAATGCCCCTGCTTGAGCGCTAGCGCTCAAGCAGGGGCATTATTCGCGGAAGGTAAGAGATTCGAACTCTTGGTACGGGGTTACCGCACACTGGTTTTCAAGACCAGCTCCATCGGCCGCTCGGACAACCTTCCCTAACGAGTAGTGTTTCATAGGCAGTCGGCAGCAACAAAAAACGCCGTGCTCCCACGAACCGGCGTCGCTCCTCCGCCTACTCTGGAAGAATGCGGTTGAGACGTGGTCTGCCGCAGGCGGATCCAGAAGGCCGCAAGAAGTCTGTTACTGATCGGGAGTTCTCCATGAAGGCTGTTTATATCTCAGAGCCGGGCGGACCCGAGACCCTGGAGGTCCGCGACGTCCCTTCCCCGGTGCCCGGAACCGGCGAAGTGCTCATCGACGTCGTCGCCGCGGGGCTGAACCGCGCCGACGTCCAACAGCGCAAGGGCCACTACCCGCCCCCGCCCGGTGCCTCGGAGATTCCCGGGCTGGAAGTCTCCGGCCGGATCGCAGGCTTCGGGCCGGGTGTCAGCAAGCCTTTCTCCGTTGGGGACAAGGTCGTCGCCCTGCTGGCCGGCGGCGGCTACGCCCAACAGGTGGCCGTGCCGGCGGGCCAGGTCCTGAAGGTTCCCGACGGCGTCGACCTCGTTACGGCCGCGTCCCTCCCGGAAGTCGCGGCGACGGTCTACTCCAACCTGATCATGACCGCGCAGCTGCAGCCGGGCGAGACCGTGCTCATCCATGGGGCCACCGGCGGGATCGGCACCATGGCCATCCAGCTCGCGAAGGCCTTCGGCGCCGTGGTCGCCACAACGGCGGGCAGCGCGGAAAAAGTCGGCACCGCCAAGGCGTTCCTCGGCGCGGACATCGCGATCAATTACGCCGAGGAGGATTTCCCGGAAAGCCTGCGCGCGCAGAACGGCGGTAAAGGCGCGGATGTCATTCTCGACGTCGTCGGGGCCAAATACCTGACCCAGAACGTGGAAGCGCTGGCGGACTACGGCCGGCTGGTGGTGATCGGCCTACAGGGTGGCGCGAAAGGCGAGCTGGACCTCGGCAAGCTGCTGAGCAAGCGTGCCGTGATCATTGCCACCGCGTTGCGCCCGCGGCCGGTGGCGGAGAAGACCGTGATCATGGATGCCGTCCGCGACGCGGTGTGGCCGCTACTCACCGACGGCCGGATCCGGCCGCTGGTGGCAAAGACCTTCCCGCTGGAGCAGGCCGGTGCCGCGCACCGGTACTTCGACAGCGGCGACCACGTGGGAAAAATCCTGCTGGTTATGTAGCACACATATTCCAGTTCTGGAATATCCCGAATTGCTTCGCGACAAAGAATAACGGTAATGTAATTCCATACGCGGTATACACGCGTCTTGGGGCGCGTGTATGCTGTCGTCCCGCTACCCTCCGGGAGCATCATGACGATCCGCCACAGCCTTCTCGCCCTTTTGCAGGACCGGCCGCGCTATGGCTACCAGCTCAGGATCGAATTTGAGGATCGCACCGGATCCTCCTGGCCCCTCAACATCGGGCAGGTCTACACCACCCTCGATCGCCTCGAACGCGACGGCCTTGTCCGCAAGGACGGTTCCGACGGCGAGGGGCACGTCATCTACAGCATCACCCCCGCAGGGCTCGTCGAGGTCCGCAACTGGTTCACCATGCCGGTGCCGCGGACCAGCCCTCCGCGGAACGAACTGGCCATCAAACTGGCCCTGGGGCTGACCCTTCCCGGCGTAGACGTGGGCGCCGCTATCCATGCCCAGCGGGCCGTATCCATCCGGGCCCTGCAGGAGTACACCAAGGCCCGGCGGGACATGGCATCCCAGCACCGGGCCACGGACACGGCCCGGCTGTTGGTGCTGGATTCCCTCATCTTCCAGACCGAGGCCGAGGTACGCTGGCTGGACCTCTGCGAAGCCCGGCTCATGCAGCTGGCCGGGCCATCCGCCTGATACCCAGGCAGGCAGGGCACACCGCGGGTATTTCCAAGTAACCCCACCGGTGGCCCGGCCTGCCGTTCACCGCGCCGGCCCGGCCGTTCATCGACCCGGCGGGCCGGCTGACGCAGAGCCATACCCAAGAAACAGCACGATTGGTAGGGTACTTTGGGGCACGTTTTTCGAGTGGATTTGCCCCGTTGGGGTTTCTCTAGGAGGAGACATGGGCACAATGCCAGATGGCACGCCAAAGAACGTATTAGTCGACGACGGCCTAACGCCGGACCCGACGCTGCCGTCCACGGCCTTGGACGCCTCCGCGGCCGAGGCAGAGGACCGCAAATGGACGCCGACCAAGATCGCAGTCTGGGCGGCAATCTCCCTGCTGGGCGGCGTGGCGTGGTTCATGCTCGCGATTGTCCGCGGTGAAACGGTCAACGCCATCTGGTTCGTGTTCGCCGCAGTGTGCACGTACCTGATCGGCTACCGGTTCTACTCCAAGGTCATTGAGCGGTACCTGCTCAAGCCGAATGACCGCCGGGCCACTCCCGCAGAGTACAAGGCAGACGGCAGGGACTACGTCCGCACGGACCGCAACGTCCTCTTCGGCCACCACTTCGCCGCCATCGCCGGCGCCGGACCCCTGGTCGGCCCGATCCTCGCAGCCCAGATGGGCTACCTCCCGGGCACCATCTGGATCATCATCGGCGTCGTGTTCGCCGGAGCCGTCCAGGACTACGTCGTGATGTTCTTCTCCATGCGCCGCGGCGGACGCTCCCTGGGCCAGATGGCCCGCGAGGAACTCGGTGTCATCGGCGGCACCGCCGCGCTGGTCGCCACCCTGCTGATCATGGTGATCATCGTCGCCATCCTGGCCCTCGTCGTCGTCAACGCCCTGGCTGAAAGCCCGTGGGGCGTCTTCTCCGTCGGGATGACCATCCCGATTGCCCTCTTTATGGGCGTCTACTTGCGCTTCATCCGCCCCGGCAAGATTATGGAAGTTTCCCTGATCGGGTTCGCGCTGCTGATGGCCGCCATCATCGGCGGCGGCGCCGTCGCCGCCACCGAATGGGGCCATGCCTTCTTCACCCTGGACAAGGTCACCATCGCCTGGGCGCTCATCATCTACGGTTTCGTCGCCGCGATCCTGCCGGTCTGGCTGCTGCTGGCTCCGCGGGACTACCTCTCCACGTTCATGAAGATCGGCGTCATCGTGATGCTGGCGCTGGCTGTCATTGTGGTCCGCCCGGAAATCTCGGTCCCGGCCTTCAGCGAATTCGCCAGCGGCGACAACGGACCGGTCTTCCCGGGCGCGCTGTTCCCGTTCCTCTTCGTCACGATCGCCTGTGGTGCGCTCTCGGGATTCCACGCCCTGATCAGCTCCGGCACCACGCCGAAGCTGATCGAGAAGGAACGCCAGACCCGCTACATCGGGTACGGCGGAATGCTGATGGAGTCCTTCGTGGCCATCATGGCCCTCGTTGCGGCAATCTCCATTGATCGCGGGCTCTACTTCGCGATGAACGCCCCGGTGGCGCTCACCGGCGGAACCGTAGAATCCGCGGCCGCCTGGGTCAACAGCCTTGGACTGGCCGGCGTGAACATCAGCCCGAACATGTTGGCCGAGACCGCCGCCAACGTCGGCGAAGCCAGCATCGTGTCCCGCACCGGCGGTGCGCCCACGCTGGCCGTGGGCCTTGCGTACATCATGCAGCAGTTCATTGGCGGCACCGCCATGATGGGCTTCTGGTACCACTTCGCCATCATGTTCGAGGCGCTGTTCATCCTCACCGCGGTCGACGCCGGCACCCGGGTTGCGCGCTTCATGCTGCAGGACTCGATCGGCAACTTCATCCCGAAGTTCAAGGAGCACTCCTGGCGCCCGGGCGCGTGGCTTGCCACCGCCGTCATGGTCGGGGCCTGGGGCGCCGTGCTGCTCATGGGCGTCACGGATCCGCTGGGCGGCATCAACACGCTGTTCCCGCTGTTCGGCATCGCCAACCAGCTGCTGGCCGCCATCGCCCTGTCCGTCTGCCTGGCGATCGCAGCCAAGAGGCGCTCCTTCAAGTTCCTCTGGATCGTGGCGGTTCCGATGGCCTTCGTGTCCGTCGTGACCATCACGGCCAGCTACCAGAAGATCTTCTCCTCCACCCCGGCGGTTGGCTACTTCGCCAACAACGCAGCCTTTTCCGAGGCCCTCGCGGAGGGCAAGACCTCCTTCGGTGCGGCCAAAACCGTTCCCGCCATGGAGGCCGTGGTCCGGAACACCGCGATCCAGGGCTGGCTCTCGGTGATCTTCGTTGTGCTCAGCATCATCGTTATCGCGACGGCGCTGATCGCCACCTACAAGGCGTTCCGCAACGCCCAGGCCGGTCGGATCAACGCCGACAACGAGGATCCGGCGCTGCCGTCCCGTGTCTTCGCCCCGGCCGGACCGGCTCCTTCGGCGGCCGAGCGTGAGCTCCTGGCGAAGTGGAATGAGCTGCCGGCTGACCGGCGGGCCGAGAAGACTGCCCACCACTAATGCGGAGGCACAGATGAACGCTGTAGTCGCAGGGTTCCGGGGATTCGCCCGGTATCTCGGCGGTGTGATGGGTGCGGATGCGTATGCGAAGTACCTGGCCCACTACGCCGAAGCCGGTCACGGTTCCGCGCCGATGACCGAGCGGGAGTTCTGGCGGGACCAGACGGACCGTCAGGACGCCAACCCGCAGGGCCGGTGCTGCTGACCGGTGTCCGCTGATCTGCGGTACTGCTGACGGAGGGCGCGGCCGGGCACATCAGTGCCCGGCCGCGCCCTTTGTCGTCTCTGCGAGCCTGGAGCGGGTGCCGGGTGTTGAGCCGCGGGGTATTGCCCGCGGGTGGCCCGTTGCGCGGCTCCGGGCTCATGAGAGTATGAAGCCATGAGCGATCCACACGACACTCAGCCCACCGTGGATACCCCGGTCGAGGGCACCACCCTGGACTCCCGGCCAGCCGGCGACGACGGAAAAGCGGCCCGGGACCAGCCGCTGGAGCCCGGACAGGGACAACCCGTCCAGCCCGCGGCGCCCGCAGGGGCCCGCCCCAAGGCCAGCCCGCTCCAGCACCTCGTGGACGAACCCGGGAAGGTGATGCGGATCGGCACCATGATGAAGCAGCTCCTGGACGAAGTGAAATCCGCCCCGCTCGACAACGCCGCACGCGCACGGCTGGCCGAAATCCATGAACGCTCGATCAAGGAGCTCGAGGATGGCCTGGCGCCGGAACTGGTCGAGGAGCTGGAACGGATCACGCTTCCCTTCCCCTCGGACGGAACCCCGTCGGACGCGGAGCTGCGGATTGCCCAGGCCCAGCTGGTTGGCTGGCTGGAGGGGCTCTTCCACGGCATCCAGACCGCGCTGGCGGCGCAGCATGCCGCCCGCGAGCACGCCGCCGCGCAGGCGCAGCTCCGCCAGTTGCCGCCCGGAACGATGATCGCACCCGGCGTGATTATCGGCGAGAACGGCGAGCCCCAGCGCGCCGCAGCGCCCAGGCCGGGGGCGGATCCCTCGCAGCCTCGCGTCCCTGCCGACCCGGACCACGGTCCCGGCCAGTACCTGTAAGGCAGCGTTGGGATTCTTCAGCGCCGCCCGGCAGGGACGGAAAGACGACGTCGAGCTCGGCAAGGGCCTCTGGCGGCGGGCCCACGACCGGTTCACCCGGGGCCTCGACCGCTACCACCAGATTCTCGAAGGTTTGGAGGACGAGGCCCTCTATGCCGAGCTGCTGGAGATCGGCAACGACCTGTCCGCGCTCTCCGGGAGGGTCCGGCAGGTCTGCGTGGCCGCCCAGCGGTATGCGCCCAGCGAGGGACTCGACATTCCGGGGCCCCTGGCCGGGGTCCACCGCGCCTTGTCGATGGCCGGCAACTCCCTGGCGACCACGGCCGAAGCGGCCGCGATGCTCCGGCTCGCCATCGGCCCCGTCCCGGCCGGAGCGGAGTCGGTACGGCGCCGCGCCGCATCGGTGCTGGAGCAGGTCAACGACGCCGAACGGCGGCTTGAGGAGGCGGCGGCCGCAGGCTGACGGGTCAACGCGGCGCACCAGGGGGCCGAAATTCCCGGTTAAGCGCCTAGCTTAGCGGCCTCCGATTCACTGGCGGCCCGGGGCGGGCATTGGCAGGATGGCTGGATGACTTTTTCACCGGTACTGACTTTCAATGACGGCAACACCATCCCCCAGCTTGGCTACGGAGTGTGGCAGGTTGAAGACGACGTGGCCGAGAAGGTGGTCGTCCAGGCTTTCGAGGCGGGCTTCCGCCACATCGACACCGCCAGGATCTACGGGAATGAGGCCGGAGTCGGGCGGGCGATCACACGCTCAGGCCTCCTGCCGGAGGACATTTTTATCACCACCAAGCTGTGGAACGCGGACCAGGGCTACGAATCCACGCTGAAGGCTTTCGAGGAATCCATGGAGCGCCTGGGCCTGGAGACCCTGGACCTGTACTTGATCCACTGGATGCAGCCCAAGCAGGACAAGTACGTGGACACCTGGAAGGCCCTGATCGAGCTGCAGAAGCAGGGCCGGGTGAAGACCATCGGCGTCTCGAACTTCACCAAGGAAGGCCTGCAGCGCCTGATCGATGAGACCGGCGTCGTGCCGGCCATCAACCAGATCGAGCTGCACCCGTTCTTCAATCAGGCCGGGCTGCGGGAATTCCACGCTTCCAAGGGCATCCTCACCGAGGCCTGGTCGCCGCTCGGCCAGGGCGGCGAGCTGCTGGAGAGCGCGGTCATCGGCCAGATCGCCGCGAAGCACAACGCCACTCCGGCGCAGGTTGTCATCGCCTGGCATCTGGCCATCGGCAACGTTGTCATCCCCAAGTCCGTCACCGAGGCCCGCATCCGCGAAAACCACGCCGCGCTCGATGTCAGCCTGGACGAGACCGTTGTCCAGGCCATCAACGGCCTGGACAACTCGGCAGAAGGTGCCGGCCGCATCGGCGCCGACCCGGCAGTCTCCGACTTCGCCTAAGCCAGGAGAACAACCGGCGGCGCGGGCGTCCACCGCAGCGGGGCCTTCATCCGAACCGGGTGGAGGCCTTTCTGCAGCCGGATGGACGCCGCCGTCCGGCTTAGGCGGCCTGCCGGCTTTCCTGCACCGGTACCGCGTCGATGATGGCCCAGCCGTGCTCGTCCGCGACCCGGCGGCTGGCGAAGCGTTCGGCATCGGAAAGGTCATCGAAGGTCTCACTCCGGATGTGGTCGCAATCCGAATCCAGGTAGGTGACTTCAAAGTACTGGTTGGTTTCCATGAATTAAGTGTGCAGCGGGCCTCTGACACTCTGAGGTCATCCCTCCGGCGTGTTGCCAAGCCGCAGCACCCGTTCCCGGGCCAGATCCTCGGTGCGCCGGGCTTTGTCGGCGGCCCGTGCGGCCTGCTGCGCCTGGGCCATGGCCAGTTCACGCCATTTCCTGGCGGCTTTGAGTTCCTGCTCGCGCTGGGACAGCTGCTCCCGCAGGCTCCGCACGGTCCCGGAGAGCTCGTCGGTCAGCGCGGTGGTCGAGGCAAGTTGCTCCTCATGGTGACGGGCGTCCTCAGCGGCGGCCCGGGCCGCTTCTTCCGCTTCAGTGAGCGCTGCCCGGGCCCGTTGCAGCGCGGACGGCGTGGATCGCCGGGGCTCCTGCCGAACGGCCCGCAACCGGGGCTGGCCCGTTTCTTTCCGGGCAGTGCTCCCGGTCCGGGCCGACTGCCCGGACGAGGCGGGCCCGGAAGGGGCCGGCGCGGGTTCAGCCGGGGCGGGTGCGGAGGGCTCCCAGCCGGGCAACGCCACGGCACCGGCAAGATCCACCAGGTCGACCCCGTCGGCGGACAACCCCCGGAGCAGGCAGCCGGACTGCACGGCAGCCGCGGCCCCCTCATCCGCTGTCGCCGCGCGCAATGTCTCCTCCACCTCGGCCGCGATTGTTCCGCTGATCTTCCGTCCCTGCTCTTCGGCGACCGCCAATGCCGCTTTGACCGCGCTGCCCAGGAGTCGGCGGCGTTCCTGCCCCAGCCGGCGGAGTTCCGGAGCGTCGAGGGATGTCTGCGCGGCGCGCATCGACTGCCCCAGCGCGGCGAGTTCCCGCAGGGTCTCCGGCCGCCGGGACGCGAGCATGTTCACCGTCCACGCAGCCACTGAGGGTTTGGGCAGCGAACGCACCTCTTCGGCACGGGACCGCTGGCCTTGAGCCGCGGAAGCGTCTTTGGCCGCGGTTGTCCGGGCGGAGACAAAATCGTCGAACGGGACGGCATACAGGCGTGCCGCAACGTCCGCCAGCCACTGCTCTGCCATGCAAGAATCATAGAAGCCCGGCCCAGGCGATACTGCCGCAACCCGGCAAATCCCTGCGGAAATGGGCACCAATGATCGAAATGGCCGGGCTTTCGCCTTCCTGGGCGCCTGCGGACGCACCGCGCGGTCCGGACGGCTCTCCTGGCCGTAGCGGCGGCAGCCGGGGCCTTCTTCATCCATCAGAGCATCATCACGGGCCACTCCGGCGCCGCATCCGTCTGGGCCCGTTGACCAATCCCTTCACACGGGGCCGGGCGCGGTCCCCGGCTGCCGCGCGGGGCTGCGGGTCCTGCGCAGCGCCACAATCAGCACCACGAATGCAACCAGCTGCAGGACCGCCACGGCCGCGATCAACAGCGGCCCGGTGTCATAGAGAGCCCCGTAGAGTGCCCCGCCAGCCAGCGCCCCGGCCCCTTCGAAGGCGGCGAAGACCCCGTAGGCCGTTCCCTGGCGCTGTTCCGGCACCAGATCGGCGACCAGCGCCTTGACGGTCGAATCCTGGATCCCCAGTGCGGTGCCCCAGACGAGGACACCGGAAAACGCCACCCCGGCCGCCGGCGCCAAGGCCAGGGCCGGTACGGCAGCGATCAGCAGGGGAAGCGCGAGGAGCACCCGGGCTCCGGAACGGTCGTAGAGGACGCCGGTGGCCAGGGCGCCCAGGGCCGCAGCGGCCATCGCGCCGGCGTACAGCAGCGGGACGACGGCGACCGGAACGGCCGCCGTCGTCGTGAGGTGGTAGGAAATGACACCGAAGGCCACCAGCCCGGCGCTCCAGAAGAAGGCGGCGACGGCGAACAGGGCAAAGCTCCCCGCGAGCAACGACGCCGGGCGGCCGGCGCCGCCCGCGGGCACAGGTTTGACGGCGGCATCCTCAACGGCGGCTTCCGGGCCCCCGCCGCCGTCGCGCGAAGCCGCCTGGCCGGGGCCGGGGCCGGGACCGCGGGGATCCGGCACGCGTCGGCGCAGCCAGAACAGCAGGAGCATGGCCGCCACCGCCGGGACGGACAGCACCGCGAACGCGGCCGACAGGTTTCCGGTGGCGGCGAGTACCGCGGCGACCAGGACCGGTCCGAGCAGGGCGCCAACGAGGTCGAGGGACTTGTGGACGGCGAAGCCGCGGCCGCGGCCGACAGGCTTGGCGACCGCGGCCAGCAGCACAGTCTTTGCCGGGCTGCGGACGGCTTTCCCGACCCTGTCTCCGATGATCAGCACTGCGGCCAGAAGCAGCCCGGATTCTCCCGCCCAGGGCACCACGGCGAGCAGCGGCACACAAACCGCAGTGAGCGCATATCCCGCCAGGGTGAACGTCCAGTATCGGCGGGTCCGGTCCGCCCAGGGCCCGAACACCAGCCGGAGTCCCTGCGCCGCGGCTTCGGCGCCGCCCGTCACGAGGCCGACGAGCAGCGCGGAGGCGCCCAGTTGGGCGAGCAGGGGGCCAGCCAGCGGGCGTGCGCCGTCGGAGACGACGTCGGCGGCGAGGCTGACGAGCCCAAAGCCGATCACGGGACCCCAGAGAACCCTCCGGCTGGCGCCGGGCAGGGGCGGCCCGGCTGCCTTCGTCCGACCCGGCCGTTCCATTTCCCAATCGTTTACTGAGGTGCTGCGCAAAGACAAGAGGGGCCGCGCCTGGGACCGGCCTGCGGTTGGCGAGCTTTGCGGGCCTCGGTGTAGCCGGTCCGGAACTCATCGCCGGTGGTGGCTGCGTCAGGGGAGTTGGACGACACGAGCCCCCGTGCCGGCGTCCGAAAGTGACAGGTGGCCGCAGCCAACGAAGACGTTGGCAGGGTCGGTCTTGACATTTATCATTGTCTCGCCGCCGAACCAGGAACGTGACCATTTGCCTGGTGGCTTTCCGGCCGCCCATCGCCGTCTCAGTACCCGCGCCCTTATCCACTGACTAGACAAATCCCGTTCGAGTTTTTGTGAATCAGCCGTGTGGTTCGACGGTGAATACGACGACGTCAGTGGCTTCCTTGTCGGGGCTCGTCACGTTCAGCGTGTAGTCGTACTCACCATCCGTGCCCAACGAGCTGCATACCGACGTTACGCCGCCGACATTCGGCTGCCGCAAAGACTATCCAGGTCTTACGCTTCACCGTGTTCCCCCAAAACCATCAGTACCAGCACGCCTGAGCCCGGGACGCCCGGGTGGTGTTGACGGCATCGTATGGTCATGCCCCCGCTCATGTCTTCTATGTTGGCCACAAAACAACCATGCGGAAGTCGGGCCGGCGGGCGTCGCTTTGTTGTGCGCGGAGGGGATTTGAAACGCTGCGCCGATTCGACGTTAGGGGCCGGAGGTTCGTTCGGCAATGATCCGTGACAGATCTTCCGAGTCCGGGCACAGCTGGTTGTCGATCGGGCAGTGGCCCGTGGCAATCGGTCCGTCGGGGCCGCCAGCGGCTTCCACAC
This sequence comes from Arthrobacter ginsengisoli, assembly GCF_031456935.1. Taxonomy (NCBI): domain Bacteria; kingdom Bacillati; phylum Actinomycetota; class Actinomycetes; order Micrococcales; family Micrococcaceae; genus Arthrobacter; species Arthrobacter ginsengisoli. The sequence continues at coordinate 103,107 of NZ_JAVDVQ010000013.1, forward strand.
ACATCGAGCAGACGGTCGTGGCTTCCTCCAGGATCACCGGGTCCGTCTCCTCGAATCCGCAGAGCGCCTTCCGCCACTCCAGATCCCGGCAGCAGACCAAATGCGCCAGCTCATCAGGGTTCTCACCCCGCTTGAACTTCATCTCCCACGCCGGTACCCGGACGAGCTCCAGTGCCCCGCCGTCCTCGAGCATCGGCGTGTCCTGGGTGGTTGTCTCCGTCATCACGTCTGCCTTCGTTAGCTATCGGGTGCTGCCAGGTGCGCTGATCTGGATCCTATGCGCTCCGGCGAGCGTATCCGAGAGGGCCGGATGGCCAACGACGAGGGGCTTCGCGAGGCCCTCTTAGTGTTTGCCGAGGAGCTGCCGTACCGGCGCCGCAGGGTCAGGTAGTGAGCGGCGGCCCGATGATCTCGATGTTGTGGCGTGCTGCGATCGCGGTTAGCGAAGGGCCGTCGACGGGTTCAGGTTCCGGCAGTTCCCTGCGCGCTGCCGGCGCTCCTGCCTCGGCGGCGAAGATTTCAAAGCCGGCCGGCACGGTGATGACGAGGGAGCGGAAGGACTCTTCCGGCCCGGCAAGAAATGTGTGGGTGGAACCTTGGGGAAGAAAGACGAAATCGCCCTTTTGCACGGTGAAGCGCTGCCCGTCGCTCTCGAACAGAGCCGTGCCCGAAATAATGTAGAAGGATTCATCCTCAACCAGATGCCGGTGCATCGGTGGCGCGTAGCCGGCCGGATGCAGTATCTCCACTATGGTCAGCCGCTGCTTCGTCTCCGGGCCGCCTGCTTTGACCATGACCAATGTATTCGTGAACCACAGGGCGGTCCCCTCGTCGGCTGCAAGTTTGTACGCCCTGCCCTGCACGCCGGTGGCCGGCGCGGTCGTATCATCGATCCTGTCCATGACGCTCCTCAGCTTGGAAGTGCCTGCCATGCTACTCAGGATCCCGATCCGATCAATGCCGTGCAGCATACTGGCGTCCGCAACCACCACGGGACGGAACCGACGTAACACCGCCGGGACCCCACCTCACGAGGTTCCCAGGCTGGCCTGGGCCCGGTCTGCCGCGTCTTCAGGGGAGCAGACCGACGCGCATGTTCGGAGTCCTGGAATCAGTCCATGACCGGGATGACCGGGATGAGCGCCACCGCCAAAGTGTGCCATAGGTGTGCCCTGGCCCTACATGCCGTTCTGACCGAAACCAACAAAAAACCCCGCAATCCCGCTGAATCAGCGGAAATACGGGGTTTTTCCCGAGCTTCCTGCCAGAATCGAACTGGCGACCTTCTCATTACGAGTGAGACGCTCTACCAACTGAGCTAAGGAAGCAACCGCATGAAGTTTCCGGTAGACCCGGGCGCTTCATGCCAGAGACAACTGTAGTAGAGTCCTCCGGCCCGGGTCAAAATGAGTGGCGAACGCCTCAGCAGACGGTGTTGTCCGCCGGGGTCTTGCCATCGACGAGGTAACCGTCCACGGCATTGCCGATGCAGTCGTTGGAACGGCCGTAGGCCGTGTGGCCCTCGCCCTCCCACGTCAGCAGCGAGGCCTGACCCAGCTGCTTGCGCAGGGAGCTGGCCCATTCCACCGGCGTGGCCGGGTCGCCCGTAGTGCCGACCACGACGATGTCGGTTGAACCCGTGTACTCCACCGGCGCCGGGGTCCGGACGTTTTTGTACGGCCAGTCCTTGCAGTTGGTGCCGCCGTACGCGAAATACTTGCCGAGGATGGGCGCCTCCGCATTCAGCTGCTGCTCATCCGCGCGCATCCCGGCGGTGTCCGTCACCATCGGGTAGTCCAGGCAGTTGATTGCGGTGAAGGCAAAGGTGCTGTTCGAGGAGTAGCTGCCGTCGGGTTCCCGCTGGGCGTTGAAGTCGGCCAGCCGCAGGAACGGCGACGCATCATTTTTCATGATTGCGCCCAGGGCCTGCGTGAGCAGCGGCCAGTTGTCGTCGTTGTACAGCGGGACTATCATGCCGGTGACCAGCGTGGACACCGAGACCAACCGACCGTCCTTGGCTCGCATGGGGTTTGCCTCCACGGCGGCGATCACATCCTGGATCTGCCGGATCCCGTCGTCGACGCTGCCGCTCAGCGGGCAGCCGCCGGTCTGGAGGCAGCGTTCCACGTAGGCGCGGAGCGCTTTTTCAAAGGCTTTGGCCTGTCCGCTGGTGAGTTCCTCGTAGCTGAGGGATGGATCCATCGCGCCATCCAGGACCATCCGTCCGACGGTGTCAGGGAACAGCGAGGCGTACGTTGAGCCTAGGAACGTCCCGTAGGAGAATCCCATGTAGTTCAGCTTCGAGTCGTTGAGGGCCGCGCGCAGGATATCGAGGTCCTTGGCCGAACTGACGGTGTCGATCTGGCCCAGGACCGGTCCGGTCTCTTCCTCGCACTTGGCGGCGATCACCTTGTTGTCCGCCAGGGTCTCGGCCAGGCCGGCGTTGGTGTCCATCGCATAGATCTTCTCGCGGGAGGCGTCGCGTTCCTGATCGGTCAGGCAGGTGACCGCGGCGGAGCGCTGGACGCCGCGCGGGTCGAAGCCCACGATGTCAAAGTTGGCGCGGAGCTTTTCCGAGAAGTGGGTCGCTCCGGCGTCCCTGACGAAGTCGTAGCCCGAGCCGCCGGGTCCGCCCGGGTTGATGAGCAGGCTGCCCTGGCTGGTGCCTTTTGTGGACAGCTTGAGCGCCGCGATTTCGATGCTGTCGCCGTCCGGTTTGCTGTAGTCCAGCGGGACTTTGATCTTGGCGCATTGGAAGTCCGTCTCGCAGGGGGTCCAGTCGACCTGCTGTGTGTAATAGCTTCGGAGCTCGGCGGGCGCGGCGGACGCGATCTCCGGGTTGGGGGCACTGGAGGTTTTGGCCCCGCTGTCGCCGCCGAACAGGGAGCACGAGGCGAGCACCACAGCCAGGGCCATGGCGCCTGCTGCCCGCATGCCGATCGCGACGGATCGGGATCTGGCGGGCTCTGCTCGTGCAGACTTCATGCGGTTCTCCTTGGAGGATAGAGACTGGGCGGATCGTCGGTTCACCGGGGACGGGTCACTTAATGATCCCTCAGATGAGGCTGGCTGCCATGGACTCGATCGTCAGCAGCGGAGCCACATTGGTCGTCGTAATCCGTTGGCGGGCCTTGTTGATGGCGTCCATGCGGGCAAGCGTGGTCTCGGCGGTGGAGTGCAGCGCGAACTCAGCAAGCTCACTTCTGAGCTCAACGTTGACCAGCTCCACGGCGTTCCCCATCTGGATGATCAGCACATCCCGGTAGAAAGACAGCAGATCGGTCAGCGTGCGGTCGAGGGAGTCTGTCACGGAGCGCTTGGCGCGTCGCTTCTGGTCCTCCTCGAGCTGCTTGACCTGGCCGCGCATGGCCGGCGGCAGGGTGCCGCTTTCGGGCGCTCCGAGGGTGGCGAGGAGAGCGGCCTTTTCGGCCGCGTCGCGCTCATCGTTGGAGCTGTTGGCTTCCTCGGTGGCGATCTTGACGAGCTTTTCCGCCATCAATACCGCGGCGGTCACGCCCCGGAGCCCCAGCGGGAACCGCACTGTTTCGAGCCGCCGCTCACGGGCTTCCGGATCCCGCGCCAGCCGGCGAGCGATCCCGACATGGCTCTGTGCTGCGCGGGCAGCACGTTCGGCAACGGCCGGATCCACGCCGTCGCGCTTGACCAGCAAGGCCGCGACGTCGGCCGCGGGCGGCAGCCGCAGCGCCACGGCGCGGCAGCGGGAGCGGATGGTGACCAGCACGTCGGCGGGGGAGGGCGCGCACAGCATCCAGACGGTGCGGGGCGTGGGTTCCTCGATCGCCTTAAGCAGCACATTCGTGGTGCGCTCCGCCATCCGGTCCGCGTCCTCGACGACGATGATGCGCCAGCGCGCCGAGGCTGGCCGGTTCCCGGCCGTGGAGACCAGCTCCCGGGCCTCGTCGATCGTGATGGTCACCTTTTCGGTGCGCACAAAGGCCACGTCGGAGTGCGTTTCCCCCAGGATGGTCAGGCAGGCGGCGCATTCACCGCAGCCGCGCAGGCTGACATCGTCCTGGTCGCAGTTCAGCGCGGCGGCGAAGGCCTTCGCCGCGTTGGACCGGCCCGACCCCGGCGGCCCGGTGAAAAGCCACGCATGGGTCAGGCCCTCACCCTGGGCCGCCCGTCTCAGCTGGGCCACGACGGCGGGCTGGCCCTGGAGGTCCTCCCAGACACTCATGCGGTCACACCCCGGCGGAGGGACAGGAGCGATTCGACCCGTTCGAGGATCCGCGCGGACAACTCAGCGACCGGGAGACGGGCGGGGAGGACCAGGTACTGCTCCGGCCGGGCCTCGGCGAGGTCGAGGAAGGCGGTCCGGATCCTGCCGTGGAACTCGTCCGCCTCGGATTCCAGCCGGTCCTCGGCAGCGTCGCCCGCGGTCCGCCGAGCGCGGCCGACCTCGGGATCAACGTCGAGGAGCACCGTGAGGTCAGGCTGCAGGCCTGAGGTGGCCCAGTCGTTGATGTCCCGGACGGCCTGCGTGCCCAGGTCCCGGCCGGCGCCCTGGTAGGCAACCGAGGAATCGATATAGCGGTCGGTGAGGACGATCTCGCCGCGGTTCAGGGCGGGGCGGATGACCTGGCTGGCGTGGGCGGCGCGGGAGGCCGCAAAGATCAGGGCTTCGGTGTGCGCATCGATGTGGCCGTGGCCGTGGTCCAGGACCAGGGAACGCAGCTTTTCACCGATCGGAGTCCCGCCCGGCTCCCGGGTCCGCAGCACCGTGAGGCCTCGGGATTCAAGGGCCGCCGCCAGCTCAGCGGCCTGGGTGGACTTGCCGGCACCGTCGCCGCCCTCGAAAGCGATAAACAGTCCGGGGTTCTGGGTAGTCACTGCTCTAGCCTACCGACAATCCCTGACAGGAATGCGCCTGAGCGTAACGACTTGGCCGCCCCGCGCCGCGCCAAAGTACCCTGTGACCATGAGTCTTTCCGAACAACAGGCCGCCTCGCTCTCCGCAGAAACAGTCGTTGTGGCGGCGGGCCGCCCGCCGCGTGAACGCGACGAGCCGGTCAACCCTCCGCTGGTGCTCTCCTCGACCTATTTCGGCACCGGACCGCTGGGCGACGGCGACCGCGGCTACGGACGGTACTCCAACCCCACCTGGGATCCTTTCGAGGAAGCCCTCGGCCAGCTTGAGGGCGCAGAGCTCCCCGGCCTGCTCTACGCCTCCGGCCTCGCCGCCGTCAGTTCGGCCCTCTCACTGGTTCCGGCCGGGGGAGTGCTGGTCATGCCCTCGCACAGCTACGCAGGTTCCCTGGTGATGGCCACGGAACTCGCCGCGAAGGGCTTCCTGGAACTGCGCACGGTGGACATTGCCGATACCGACGCCGTGCTGGCTCAGCTCGCGCCGGCGGACGGACGGCCCGCCAGCATGCTCTGGCTGGAGAGTCCCACCAACCCGATGCTCGGCGTCGCGGATATCCGCGCCCTGACGGCCGCAGCACACCAGGCCGGCGCCGTCGTCGTCACGGACAACACCTTCTCCACGCCGCTCGTGCAGCAGCCCCTGACCCTGGGGTCGGACGTCGTCCTGCATTCGGTGACGAAGTACCTCTCCGGTCATTCCGACGTCGTGCTGGGCGCCCTGGTGACGTCCGATGCCGGACTCCGCGCCTCGCTGCTGCATCACCGCACCATCCATGGCGGGATCGCCGGGCCCTTCGAGGCTTGGCTGGCGCTGCGCGGCCTGCGCACCCTGGCGCTGCGGGTCGAGCGTTCGCAGGCCTCGGCGGCGGTCCTGGCCGAACGGTTGAGCACGCACCCCCGCGTCGGCAGCATCCGGTTCCCCGGCCTTGCCTCCGATCCCGGCCACGAACGGGCCAAAAGCCAGATGAAGGGCTTCGGCTCGGTGCTTTGCATTGAGATGGCCCCGGTTGCCGGGGTCAGCGGCAGCGGGGAAAGCCTCAGCGGAGCGGACGCGGCGGACCGGATGATCCGCGCCCTGAAGCTGTGGCTGCCGGCGACCTCGCTGGGCGGCGTCGAGTCCCTGATCGAACGGCGTCGCCGGCATGCGGCCGAACCTGCGAGTGTGCCGGACAACCTGGTCCGGCTGAGCGTGGGGATAGAGAACGTCGAGGACCTTTGGGCCGATTTGGAGCAGGCACTCGCGGGTCTGGGCCGCTAGGCTGGGGTGATGGACGGAAGAGCGCTTATTTACTATGTCGAAACCGGGATCTACTTTCTTCTAGCCCTCGTGGCCCTGGCCCTTGAAGTCTGGGCGTTCTTCGATTGCCTGCGGCACAAGGGGAACGCCTTTGAAGCCGTGTCCAAGCGCACCAAAACGTTCTGGCTGGCTGTCACCGGTGGCGCCATGGCCGTGGGACTGCTCTCCGTGGTGGGCGGCGGCGGAGGTGGCATTCTGGGACCGCTGGGACTGTTCGGGCTTGTCGCCGTGACTGCAGCGTCCGTGTACCTCGCCGATGTCCGCCCGGCCGTCAAGGATGTCGGCCGCGGCGGGAAACGCAACATGGGTCCCTACGGCCCCTGGTAGTCCCCACCCATCGGTTCCACCCACTAAACTCTCGGTGCCACGGCTTCCCAGCCCACCGTCAGCTCGCCCAACCGCCACCGCGACGGCCCGTCCTGGACCGGCCAGCCGCCGTCGCGCAGTGAACGGCACATGGCCGTCCAGCGCTGGCGGTTCCCGAACGAGGCCAGCGGGGCGGCCTCGAGCCAGGACTTGTCCATTGCCTGCAGGAAGGCCTGAATGTTCTCACCCGGCACGTTCCGGTGGATGAGGGCTTTCGGCAGCCGCTCGGCCACTTCCGACGGCAGTGCAAAACTCCCGAACCGCATGGACAGGCTCAGGCTCAGCGGCCGTTTGGCGTCCAGCGCCACCCAGGTGACCCGGCGGCCGATCTCGTCGCAGGTGCCGTCAATGAACAGCCCGTCAGGGGCCAGCCGCCCCTGCACCAGCTGCCAGACCGCCGCGACGTCCGCCTCCTCGTACTGCCGCAGCACGTTGAACGCCCGCACCAGGACGGGCCGGCCGGCGACGGGAAGTTCGAAGCCGCCGAGCTGGAAGCTCAGCCCGGGCCGCTCCAGTTTCCTGGCCAGCCGGACCCGTTCGGGCTCGATTTCGACGCCGACCACCCGCACATCGGGCCGGACCGCTGAGAGCCGTTCAAAGAGTTCGACGGCGGTGGCCGGGGAGGCGCCGTAGCCCAGGTCCACCACGAGGGGATCGGCCGCTCCGCGCAGCCGCCAGGCCTGCGGGCCGGTCAGCCAGCGGTCCAGCCGCCGCATCCGGTTGGGGTTGGTGGTGCCGCGGGTAATGTTGCCCACCGGCCGGCCGGCGCGCGGTCCGCTTTTCGCCACACCCATGTTCCGCGGGGACGCCACGCGCTCAGCCTTCTGCACCACAAGCCAACCCTATCCTTCGCCGTTGCGTTGTGGCGCGGACGATGTAACGCACGGCACCGTCCGGGACCGCTCGGCTAGGATGAAAACCATGACTTACAAGCTGATTTTGCTGCGCCACGGCCACAGCGAATGGAACGCCAAGAACCTGTTCACCGGCTGGGTGGACGTCGACCTCAACGATCAGGGCCGTACCGAGGCGATTCGCGGCGGCGAGCTTCTCGTGGAGCACAACCTCCTCCCGGACATCGTGTACACGTCGCTGCTGAAGCGGGCCATCAACACCGCCAACATCACCCTCGAGAAGGCCGACCGCGGCTGGATCCCGGTGAAGCGGGACTGGCGGCTCAATGAACGCCACTACGGCGCACTGCAGGGCAAGGACAAAGCCCAGACCCTCGCCGAGTACGGCGAGGAGCAGTTCATGACCTGGCGCCGCTCCTACGACACCCCGCCGCCGCCCCTGGCCGATGACTCCGAGTTCTCCCAGGCGAAGGATCCGCGCTACGCGGACCTCGGTGACGCCCTGCCCCGCACCGAGTGCCTCAAGGACGTCCTGGTCCGCCTGATGCCCTACTGGGAATCGGACATCAAGGAGGACCTCAAGGCCGGCAAGACCGTGCTGGTCACCGCCCACGGCAATTCGTTGCGCGCCCTGGTCAAGCACCTTGACGGCGTCAGCGACGAAGCCATCGCCGGTCTGAACATCCCCACCGGCATCCCGCTGGTCTATGACCTGGACGACGACTTCCAGCCGCTGAATCCGGGCGGCACTTACCTCGATCCCGAGGCCGCCGCCGAAGCCATCCAGGCCGTTGCGAACCAGGGCAAGAAGTAACGGCGAAACCGACCAGGAATTAACGACGACGGCCGGCCACCTCCCAAGGTGACCGGCCGCCGTCGTACTTTCTGCCGTTCCGCGCCGCTGACTCGGCGCGGGCAAAACTAGCTGTGTTCGATGGCGCTCGGCTGCCAGGCGCCGGTGACCAGGTAGGTGACCTTCTGCGCAACGGAGACGCCGTGATCGGCGAAACGCTCGAAGTAGCGGCTGGCGAGGGCGACGTCGACGGTCGTCGCCGGGGACTCCTGCCAGTCGCTGCGGGCGATCGCCTTGAAGACGCTCAGGTGCAGATCGTTCACTGCGGCGTTGGCCTTCATGATTTCGCGGGCCACCTCGAGGTCCCGTGTCTCCAGCAGCACGGTGAGCTTTTCGGCGATCAGCAGGTCCTGTTCGGCGAAGCTCTTGAACGTCTCCCGCAGCTGGGCGGGAACCACCGTGGCCGGGTAACGGAGCCGCGCGAGCTGTGCGATGTGGCGGGCGAGGTCGCCCATCCGCTCGAGCGAGGCGCTCATCCGAAGGGAGCCCACGATCATGCGCAGGTCGCTGGCCACAGGACCCTGCAGGGCGAGGATGTCGATAGCTCGCTCATCGAGGCTGTTCTGCAGGAAGTCGATCCGCGCATCGGCAGCGATGACGTCCTCGGCCAGATCGATGTCGGCGCCGACGAAGGCCGTCGTTGCTTTCTCAACGGCCTCACTGACCAGCTTTGAGATTTCGACGAGTTGTTCCCCCACTTGGGTGAGCTCTTCCTGAAAAACCTTGCGCACGTGTGCGTCCTTTCCTCGGAAATTGCCGGCCACCACAGTGTCCGGTCCGTTTCGGTTCACCTCTCGGCGCTTCAACTGTCGAGTCTCTCAGCGCCCGGTGAACTGTTACGCGTCAATAGGTGAACGTTAGCTGAACCGGAGCGGCAATAGCGGTAGATGTCAGTTTCTGACACGGGGCACAGCATAAGCTGGAGCCGTGGATCCAATGCTCATCGGCGTGATCGCCGGCCTGATCGGCCTATCGCTTGGCGTCTTCGGCGTGCTCGCGTTCCGGGTCAGCGAGCAGCAGCGCAAAATCGTCGATGTCGAGTTCGAGGACCCGTCGATTCCCGAGGGAGCCGCCGCGGTGCTGGCTGTCATCGGCCGGGCCTTCGTGGTGGTGGACGCCATTGACGGCGTCGTCCGGGCCAGCCCCGCCGCGTATGCCTATGGACTGGTCCGCGGGCATACGCTGGTCCACGACCAGCTGCTGGAAATGACCGCCAAAGTGCGGCGCGACGGTGTCATCCTGGAAAAGCAGCTCGAACTGCCGCGGGGTCCGCTGGGCCAGGGCACCATCATTGTCCAGATGCGTGCGGCCATGCTCGCCGCGGAATACATCCTCCTGCTGGCCGACGACCGGACCGAGTTCACCCGGACCGAGGAGGTCCGGAATGACTTCGTGGCCAACGTCTCCCACGAATTGAAGACGCCGGTGGGAGCCATCTCGCTCCTCGCGGAGGCGCTCGAATCCTCTGCGGATGACCCGGCGGCCGTCCGCCGCTTCGCCAAGCGGATGCACAAGGAATCCGCCAGGCTGGCCGCCCTCGTGCAGGACATCATCGAACTCTCCCGGTTGCAGGGCACCAACGTCACGCAGCAGGCCCGGGCAGTTGATATCAACACGGTGGTGTCCGAGGCCGTGGACCGGTCCCAGCTGCCGGCGGAAAGCAAGAACATCGAACTCGTCGTCGGCGGACACGCGGACGCCATGGTCTATGGCGACCAGGACCTGCTGGTAACGGCGCTGCGGAACCTGATCGACAACGCCATCCGCTACTCCCCGGAGAACACCCGGGTCGGAGTCGGCATCCGGTCCAAGGACGGCCTGGTGGCGGTGTCGGTGACCGACCAGGGAGAGGGGCTCTCGCCCGAGGACCAGGAGCGCGTCTTCGAGCGCTTCTACCGTGTCGACGCCGCCAGATCCCGGCACACCGGCGGCACGGGCCTCGGCCTGAGCATCGTCAAGCACGTGGTCGCCAACCATGGCGGCGAGGTGACCCTCTGGTCCAAGCCGGGTCAGGGCTCCACCTTCACGATCCGGCTGCCGGAAGTCGAGGATCAGGACCTCGACACCGTTCCGCCGGCACGCAAGCCGTCGGCACCGGCTGACGTTCCGCCCGCGCCGCGCGGCCTGTCCCAGAACCCCAGATCAATACGAAGTGACGCCACCGGCGCGCACGAGCAAGGAGCTACCGCTTGAGCAGGATTCTGATTGTCGAGGACGAAGAGTCGTTCAGCGACCCGCTGTCCTACCTACTGGGCAAGGAAGGGTTTGAGGTGGAGGTGGTGGATAACGGCCTGGACGCCATCACCGAATTCGACCGCAACGGCGCCGACCTGGTGCTGCTCGACCTGCAGTTGCCCGGACAGTCGGGCACCGAGGTTTGCCGGCAGCTGCGGCAGCGCTCGTCAGTCCCGGTCATCATGCTCACGGCGAAGGATGCGGAGATCGACAAGGTCGTGGGGCTGGAACTCGGCGCCGACGACTACGTCACCAAGCCGTACTCGTCCCGGGAGCTGGTGGCCCGCGTCCGCGCCGTGCTGCGGCGCCAGGGCGAGCCCGAGGAACTGGTGTCCAGCACCGTCCAGGCGGGTCCGGTGCGGATGGATATTGAGCGGCACGTGGTTACCGTCAGCGGCGAACAGGTCTCCCTGCCGCTGAAGGAGTTCGAGCTGCTGGAAATGCTGCTGCGGAACTCCGGCCGGGTCCTGACCCGTGGCCAGTTGATCGACCGGGTCTGGGGATCGGACTACGTGGGGGACACCAAGACCCTGGATGTGCACGTCAAACGGCTGCGCAGCAAGGTCGAGCCGGATCCCTCGGCGCCGCGGCACCTGATCACGGTCCGCGGCCTGGGCTACAAGTTCGAACCCTGAGTCCGGAAGGGCTTCAGCCCGGAGGCCTTTGAGCCCGGAAGGGTCTGGAGCCCTGAACCGGCGGCACGAACAGACCAACACAAAAAAGGAGAGGCACCCCGGCCGGGGTGCCTCTCCTTTTGCGTGGATGCTAGTGGCTTGCGCTGCTCGTCGGCGACGGTGTCGACGTCGGCGTGGCCGAACCCGTGGGCTCGCTGCCTGCCGGCAGGTACTGCTTGTAGTCGGTGATCGTCCCGTCCAGCACCGGCACCTTGAACTTGGCGTTCTGGTTGGTGCCGTCTTCGGTGACGCTGACCTCGACGAGGGAGCCCGGAGCCCCGCCCGTGCTGCTCAGGATGGCCTCGTCCGTGGAATCGTTGAGCAGCGTGTACGAGTTCGGCTTGACCGGGACCTGGGTCTGGGAACCGCCGGCACCGACGATAGTCAGCTTCACATCCTCGGAGGACGAGTTGTAGACAGCGCCGATCACACGGCCGGGCTTGTCCTCACCCGCGGAGATAATCATCATGTTGCGCAGCTGCAACGGGCCAACACTGGCCTGGGTTCCGTCCGACGCCACGTAATGCGCGGAGGTCGACTGGGGGTTGATGTAGCCGCAGCCAGTTACGGACAGCAGGCCGAGGCCCAGGACAGCCGTTGCCATTGCCAGCTTGCCGCGCTGGCCCCGGTTCATCGCAGTGAAACCCACGTCACGCACTCCTTGAGAGACTTGGAACATTATTCAGCCATAGCCTATCGGCAATCCGCCCCAAACGATGATTCCGGCCGTACACAATGCGGTACACAACGACGTCGGCCCGGGGGCGCCGGCAGGCCGTCGGAGGGAAGGTGCACGGCCTTGGCAAAGGCACCGCCATGCACTAATATCCGCTTTCGTCAAGGGTCCTGAAGGGTCCGATTGGGGCCATTTTCCCCGTATTCATGCGGTTCTTGGGCCCCTTCCGTGGCAGTTGTATGCCTTAACCGTGATAAACTGGTCTGCGGGAAAGGGGAATGTCCACATGGTTTTTGAGGTCGGCGAAACAGTAGTTTACCCTCACCACGGTGCAGCGAAAATTGAAGAAATCAAGATGCGCACCGTCAAGGGCGAAGAGAAGATGTATCTCAAGCTCAAGGTGGCTCAGGGTGATCTGACCATTGAAGTTCCAGCAGAAAACGTTGACCTGGTTGGGGTCCGGGACGTAGTGGGCAAAGAAGGTCTGGAGCACGTGTTTGAAGTGCTGCGGGCCGAGTTCACTGAAGAACCCACCAACTGGTCGCGCCGCTACAAGGCGAACCTGGAGAAGCTTGCTTCCGGTGACGTCATCAAGGTGGCAGAGGTCGTCCGCGACCTGTGGCGCCGCGATCACGACCGGGGTCTCTCCGCAGGGGAGAAGCGCATGCTGGCCAAGGCACGCCAGATTCTGATTTCAGAACTGGCGCTTGCTGAGAAGACCGATGAAGAGAAGGCTGCAAGCGTTCTCGACGAGGTCCTGGCTTCCTAAGCAAGAGTCGAACAGACAAGAATTGAACCCCGGTAGCGCAACGCTGCCGGGGTTTCTTTTCGTCCTCCCGGCCCGGCCGGCCCAACGGCGCCGCCGGTCCCGGTCCCGGGGAGACACCCCGCCGCGTACTGGCGGGGGCCACCGCCGGGCCGCCGCGACGTAGTCTTGTGCGCATGGACTCTGCACCGAGAAACCCCGTCACCGCGGTCATCGTCGTCGCCGCCGGCTCCGGCCAGCGGCTGGGCTATGGCATGCCCAAAGCCAAGGTTCCACTGGGCGGGGACAGCATCCTCACCCACGCCCTGCGGGGCGTCGCCGCAGCCGGCCTCGCGCAGCAGATCTGCGTCGCGATTCCGCCCGGCGATGCGGACCTCCGTGCCCTCTGCCAGGCTTTCGAGCAGGAACTCACGGCGGGGCACGGGCGCCTGCCCGCCCCGGCCGACGGTGTGCAGCCCCCGGTTGTGACCATCGTCGACGGCGGTGCCAGCCGCGCCGCGTCGGTCCGGGCCGCGTTGGCGGCGCTCCTGCCAGCCACCGAAGCCGTCCTGGTCCACGACGCCGCCCGCGCACTGACGCCCGAGGCGGTCTTCCACCGGGTGTCGCACGCCCTTGCGGCCGGCGCCCTCGCTGTCATCCCGGTCATCCCCGTGGTGGACACGGTCAAGACGGTGGAGCCGACCACCGGCGACGGCGCGGCCATCGCCCCGGAACTCGTCACCGGCACAGCGGCCCGTGAGACCCTCCGGGCCGTGCAGACCCCGCAGGGCTTCGAGCTGGCCACGCTGCTGCGCGCCCACGAGGCGGCGGAAGGGCTCGACGCCGGCCAGGCGGCGGGCGTCACCGACGACGCCATGCTGGTGGAACTCCTGGGTGTCCCGGTCCACGCGGTGCGCGGTGCCAGCCAGTCGCTGAAGATCACCACGCCGCTGGACCTGATCATCGCCGAGGGTCTCCTCGAAGGCCCGCTGGGCACCCGCTGGGTGGAAGGCTGAGCATGTCCGGAACCCAGAACGCCCCGCAGCCCGTCATCCCGCGGACCGGCATCGGCATCGACGTCCACGGCTACGCCCCCGAGGACGCGCCCCAGCCGCTCTGGCTCGGTGGACTTTTGTGGCCCGGGGAACGCGGGCTCTCCGGCCACTCCGACGGCGACCCCGTCGCCCACGCGGCCGCCGACGCCCTGTTCTCCGCCTGCGGCGTCGGTGACCTCGGTACGCACTTCGGTACCGACCGGCCGGAGTACGCCGGGGCCTCCGGCGTGACCCTGCTGGCTGAGGCTGCGCGGATCGTCCGCGCCGCGGGCTTCGAGATCGGGAACATCGCCGTGCAGTTCGTGGCCAACAAACCGAAGTTCGGCCCGCGCCGGGAGGAATCCCAGCGGGTCCTGAGCGCGGCCGCCGGCGCCCCGGTCAGCGTCACGGCAACCACGAGCGACGGTCTCGGCTTCACCGGCCGCGGCGAAGGCATTGCGGCCATGGCAACGGCCCTCGTCTACGCCGCAGGCTCGGCGTCTCCGACGTCCGTCGCCTAGATGAGTAAGTCCTATTGCTGGGAACGGGCGTGGAGGCTTTTAAAGTAAGGCGGAGAGTGTTAAGCCGGGTTTGTGAACACTCAACTAAA